>CAZDGY010000254.1:0-8139 GCA_964504685.1 uncultured Kofleriaceae bacterium
CAAGGAAGCCACGCGCGACAACACCGGCATGCCATTCATGGCGCCGAGCTTCGACCACCTGGACAACGTCAACACCACGGCGAACGAATACGACGCGCTGATCACCCCGGGTGGGTTGCACCTCTACTTCGCACCGGCCGATACGGTGGAGCAGCAGCTCGCGTTCACGACGCGCAATGGACTCGACGACGACTGGAATACGCCCGCGCTGATCGCCGAGCTCAACACCGGCAACGGCGAGGCCGATCCGGCGCTGTCGCTCGACGAGCTCGTGATCACGTTCTCGTCGGGGCGGCCGGCGACGCACGGCGGCAGCAACCTGTGGTACGCGACGCGCAACGCGGTCGGCGGCACGTTCGGTACCGCCTACGAAGTTGCCGGTGTTAACGGCGACAGCAACGAAGGCGATGGCTGGCTATCGCGCGACCTGTGTCGGCTGTACTTCGCCTCCGATGTCGGTGGCAGCTACGATTTGTACATGGCGACGTCGATCGCGCCGTAGCTCAGACGCTGTCGAGCGGATCGCTGACGCCGTCGTCGTCGGGCAGCGGCACGCGCGAGACGTCGAGGACGTAGCGGACGAGCGTCGGCAGGTAATCGGTCAGCGACGGGCAACGGATCGTCGTGCCGGCGAGCGCGTGCGCGGTGTTGGTCTGGTCGTAGTGGATCGGGCGATCGAGCATGTCGAGAAATGCGAGCGGGCCTTTGCCGAGTCGCGATAGCCCCGGCGTGCGCAACACCGCGCGAGCGAGCGGGCGAGGGATGTGGCCACGCGGCTTTTCGGTGTTCGCGTGCTCGGCGACCCCTTCGAAGACGGCGCGCGCGGCGAGCGGGTTCGGATCGACGATGTGGAACGTCTTGCCCGCGGCGCCGATCGAGCGTGCGACCTGCCATGCAGCGTCGATCACGTAGTCGATCGGCACCAAGTGCAGCGGAGCGTCGCCACGACCGAGCATCGGCAAGCGCCGGCCGCTCGCGTTCGTCGCGATCAGCACCATCAGGTAGTACGGGCCGTCGAGTTTGTCGATCTCGCCGGTGTGGCTATCGCCGACGATGATCGACGGCCGGATGATCGTGATCGGCAGGCGCTGCATCGCTGCGCGCACGAGCCGCTCGGCGTCGTACTTCGTGCGTTCGTAGCCGTTGTGAAACCGCTGGCCCGCCTCGAGATCCTCTTCGTAGAACGTGCCGCGGCGATCGCCGGAGACGAGCGCGGTCGACCAGTGAACGACGCGTTCGATCTGCGCGGCATCGCGCGCGAGGTCGAGCACGGTGCGCGTGCCGCCGATGTTGACGCGGCGCGCGGTCTCGTCGTCGACGCCCATGAAGTAGATGCCAGCGAGGTGGTGGATCCACGTCAGCTCGTGCGACAGCGCGCGATACTCGGCGCTCGACAGCCCGAGATCCATGTCGCACACGTCGCCGACGAGGACTTCCGCGCGATCGCGCGCGCCGGCGGTGTCGAGAAACCTCTGCGCGTCGGGGGCGAACTTGTCGCGGGCGAGCACGTAGAGCTTGGTCTCGGGCTCCTCGGCGAGCAGCTTGCCGATCATCCGCTTCGCGGTGAACGCCGGAAAGCCCGTGACGAGCGCGACGTCGCGGCTGTGCGGCGCGGTCCCGGTGCGGGCGCGACGTACGGCGGGCGCGCGGATCGGCCCGAGCTTGGCTTCGATATCGGCGACGACTCGATCGACCTGGGCGGCAAGCTCGGCGATGTCGCCGGTGTTGTGAATTGCCCAGGTCGCGAGCGCGAGCTTGTCGGCGAGCGGGGCTTGTGCGGCGATGCGAGAGCGCGCTTCGGCGAGGGTCAGGCCGTCGCGCTCGATCAGTCGCGCCTCCTGGACCTCGGGCGGAGCGGCGACGACGATCAAACCGGCCATCGCGGTATGCGCGCGATTCTCGACGAGCAATGCCGCTTCGTAAAACACGACGTTCGCGCCGGCCTCGCCCCACGCGGCGATCGCCTGTGCGCTCGCCGCCGCGATCCGCGGGTGGGTGATCCGACCGAGATCGGCGCGTGCGTCTGGGTCGCTGAACGCGATCGCCGCCAGCCGCTTGCGATCGAGCGTGCCATCGGGCGCGAGGATCGCCGCGCCGAACCGAGCGACTAGCTCCGCGAGCGCCGGCTGTCCGGGCTCGACGACTTGGCGCGCGAGCTGATCCGCGTCGATGATGATCGCGCCACGCGCAGCGAGCATCGCGGCGACCGTGCTCTTGCCGGAGGCGATTCCGCCGGTCAGTCCGATCACGTGCGCGGTCACGATCGCTTCTTAGCGCAAGTTCGTAGTCAACGTATACGCCCCGCAGTCGTTCGCCGAAAACCCGTCGACGATCAGCCAGTACAGCACCGCGCCGCTGATCGGTGCTTTCGCGAAGGTCGACTGGTTCGAGCCGCAGCCATCGTCGTTGCAGCCGAGTTGCTCGCCGGTGATGCGATGGACGTACAGCACCGAGTCCCAGCTCGTGCCGGTGCACGTGTTCGCATCGAGCAGCTCGCTCGCGCCCGGACAGGTCGTGAAGAAATAGCCGTCGTCTTTGCCGCCTGCGCCCGGCCCGTCGCAGTTCTGATCGATCGGCTCGTCGACGTTCGTCGAGTTGCAGGTGTCGCCGGTCGCGGTCGCGGCACCTGGCGCGAGCGGGGAGCCATCGCGTCCACCCGGGATGACGAGCAACGTCAAGTCGCCGGTCTGCTCCGCGCTCGACGCCTGGTCGACGACGACGCAGCTCGTGCCGGCGGCGAGATGGAGCGCGAGCTGGCTCTGCGCGGTCGCACACGCGGCTTCGGAACAGCTCGGCGTCGCGCCGGCGAGGTTCACGCATGCAGCGGGATAGACGCGGATGACGCTCGCGAAGCTCGAGTCGAACGTGTCGAAGTAGAACACCTCGGCGGCGGGGATCGCGACTTGATAGAACACGTCGCGTCCGCCGGCGTCGCCGCAGGCGAGCGTCGTGCCGGGCCCGTCATCGTCGTGGGCGTGGACCAGGTTCGCGGTGAACGTCCCGCCCGCGGTGACGTCGATCGCGCCGGCGGCGAGGTCGTTCGGCGGGCACGGTGGGTCGACGTCGGCGCAGGCCTGCTGCACCGCTTGGCACGTGTTGGTCAGCACCGAGCACACCTGCGGCGCCGGGCAGTCGCGGTCGAGCACGCACGGCGGACCCGCTGGCGGCGTGGGCGAGTAACAGCTCGCGCCGACTACCAGGCACAGCGCAGCCCTCACGCTGTCGATGATCGCGCCGCAGCGACGGCGCGACAAGTGAGGAATGTGACAGTATTCGCCGCGATGGACCCGCGCATCGAGCCAACCGCACTGCGATGCGGCCGTGCTGCTGGCCGGGCGCAGGTCTCGGCCATCGCTCTGGTCGCCGCTCTCGCGGTCGCGTTCGCCTCGCGCGGGGTGTTCGCGAGTCCGCGCGACTTCACCGGCAGCACCGCATGTGGCACATGTCATCCGCGCGAGCTCGCTGCGTGGCAGACGACCGCGCATGCGACGACGCGCACTCGGTTCGCCGCGCGTCCCGAGGCGCGCTGCCTCGGCTGTCACGGGACGGGCGAAGCGCCGGCCGGCGTCGCGGTCGCGGTCGAGGTTGGTTGCGAGGCGTGTCATGGCGCCGGCGCGGCTTACGCGCCCGACGACATCATGCGCGATCGCCCGGTCGCGCTCGCGCTCGGGCTCGCCGACGTCTCGACCCCGAAGCTGCGCGCGCAACTGTGCATGACGTGTCACGCGCGGATGACATCGTCGCGCTCGTTCGACGCGGGTGCGCCGGTACACCCGATCGCGAGCGCGCCGTGAAAGTCGCCGCGAAGTTCATTACGTCGGCTGCCGGGCCCGAAGGCTTCCCGCCCGAAGGTCTCCCCGAGATCGCGGTGGTCGGTCGCTCGAACGTCGGCAAGTCGAGCTTGATCAACGCGCTCGTTGGTCAGCGCGCGCTCGCGAAGACCTCGCGGACGCCGGGTCGCACGCGGCTGATAAATTGGTTCGAGATCAACGCGCGGTTTCACCTCGTCGACCTGCCAGGATTTGGCTTCGCGCAAGTCACCAAGGCGATGCGCGAGAGCTGGCGACCGTTGATCGAAGGCTATTTGTCGACCCGTAAGTCGCTCGCCGGTGTGTTGCTGCTCCTCGACATTCGCCGGGGAGCGCAGGACGAAGAGCTCGACTTCGTGCCTTGGCTCGAAGCGCGCGAGACGCCGATCATCGTGGCGATGACGAAGTGCGACAAGCTGTCGAAGCACGCGCGCGCGCCTGAAGTTGCACGCGCTCGCCGCGAGCTCGACCTCGATCGCGATCCGCTCGCCGTGTCGGCGCAGACCGGCGACGGCATCGACGTGCTGTGGCGAGCGATCAGCGGGCTCGTCGGGAAACCGTGACCGCCGCGCTCGCGATCGCGGCCGCGCAAGCGGCGGATCTCGATGCGATCGACGAGATCGAGCGTCACTCGTTCAACCAGCCATGGCCGCGCGAGACGTTTGCAGCGGAGCTCGAGCGCGATTGGGCGCGGCTCGACGTCGTACGCTCCGGTGACGTGCTCGTCGGGTTCTGCAACTACTGGCTGGTCGTGCCGGAGATCCACGTGCTCGCGATCGCGACGCACCCCGATCATCGCGGCCGCGGGATCGCCGGCGCGCTGCTCGCGCACGTGCTCGCCGCTGGGGAAACGCTCGGCTGCACGCTCGCGACGCTCGAGGTCCGCGCGGGCAATCGCCCGGCGATCAAGCTGTACGAGCGCGCCGGGTTCGAGACCGTGCACGTCCGCAAGAACTACTACCAAGACAACGGCGAAGATGCGCTCGTGATGATCCGCGAGACTCGGTAGGAGCCGGAAAACCGCGGCCGCTCGCGGAGACGCAAGTTGACAATAGCGACAGCGTCACCAGCGAAGCGCTTAGATCACGCGAGCTTGCCGCGGTGGTGTCCGTACACAAGTTGACAATAGCGACAGCGTCACCAGCTACTGGATGCTGCCCTTGAGGGTGAGCGTGCCCATGCCGTTGGTGCCGCTCGGCTGCGACGCGAAGTAGATCGCGGTGCCCGCGGCTCCGGCGACGAGGACGCCCGCGACGGTGATGACGTACCAGTGCTGGTACCACGCGGTGTGGCCGCGGCGCTGGAGCTCGGCTTTGACCTTGAAGACGCTGTCGGGCGCCACGGTGATTTGCGTCGTGAACGGCACGAAGCCGTCTTTCTCGACTTTGATCGCGTAGGCGGCCGGCGCGTGGACCTTGAGCGACGGAATCGGCGTGACGCCTTTGGCTTGGCCGCTGATCGAAACGGCGGCGCCTGCTTCGCTCGCGATGATGTCGATCACGCCGAACCGCAGGAAGTCGCTCGGCGCGAGCAGCCGGGTCAGGTAGTCGTCGATCTGCGCGTCGGTCGGCTGCGCACCGGCGGCGAGCGAGTCGGCGATGCGCGTCTTGACCGTGTGATCGCCGACGTCGATCCGCTGCATCGTGAGGATCACGTCGCCGAGCTCGCTGACGCCGACGAGCACGACCTCGGCGGCTCCGACCTTCTGGCCGATCCGCGCGACGCAATCGGCTTCGCCCTGGCACTTCACGATGACCTGATCGAGGTGCTCGCCGTAGACCGCGCGCGCTTGGTCGGTGCCGAGCACATCGAGTGACGTCTGCTTCGCGATCGCTTTGACGACGCGATCGGAGATGTGCGGCAGGGCCGACGAGCCCGAGCGGAACTCGAGCACGATCACCTTGCGCTTGGGATCGGGATCCGCGTGCGCGAGCGCGGCGAACGCGAGCACGAACGAGACCGCGAGCAGGAGCGCGCGCATCACTTCTCTCCGAAGATGAACGTCATCGACTCGATGCGATGCTCGTCGTCCGGGGAGGTCGGTGCGGTCTCGCTCTCCGATGTCGCGCACTTCCAATCGGGGATATCGAACGTGCCGATCGTCAACACGCCGTCGCACCAGCTGCGATAGCGCTGAGCGAACGCGCCGGTCGCGGCATCGGTGACGAGCAACTCGTCGGCGTCGATGTCCATCGCCGGGAAGTTCGCGTCGACCACCTCGGGCCCCGTGTAGTGCGCGGTGATCGTCGCCGCGACGTAATCGCCGCCGGCGCCGACCTCGAGCTGGTCGAACACGGCGGAGTCGGAGTCGAGCTCGCGCTGGACGCCTTGGTCGCCCGCATCGGTCGCTTCGAGCACTTGCTGCGCGGGCTCGCTCCACAGCGTGCGCGGCATGTCGGTCGCGCCTTGCGCGGTCGCCATCGACATCAGCGCGACATACGCGGGCGTGCCCGGGGTCTCGACCCCGACGTACGCTTGACCGTCGGACACCGCGAGCGCGGTCGGCTTGCCGAGGTTGGTGCGCAGCGAGGTCGCGCCCGTCGCGCTGACCGTGCCGAGCGCGCCTTTGCACGCGTCGACGTAGTAAGCGCTACCTTGGCTCGCCGCGACGTCCGCGAAGCCACCGGTCGCGACCGACTTCGCGTTGCCAGCGGTGACCCAATAGATCTGCGCGGTCGACGAACAGGTGCCGGTCGTCGCGGTGCGGTTCATGACCGCGACTGCGGTGACGCCGGTGGAGTCCGAGCCGACCACGGCGACGCGCTCGAACGCGCCGCTCGCCACCGAGGTCGCGGTGCCGGCCATCGTGTCGACGATGTAGAGCCCGGTCGTCGTGCCGACGACGAGCCAGCGGCCGTCGTCGCTGCCTGCGCCGTCGATCACGCCGCCCATCAGTATCCCGGTCAGAGGGGTGCCGATCGAGTGGTCGCTGGTCGAGACCGGCAGGACCGTCGCGTTGCCGGTGAGATCTCCGTTCGGATTGCTCGTGCCCTGCTGGAACAAGAACAGACTCGGCCCGGCCGACACCATCAGCACGACGTCTTGCCCGAGCTTCGCGGTGCCGTCGGGCGCGGCCCCGGTCGACAGATCATCGAACGTCGCGGCCGCTTCGGTCCACACCAGCGGCGAGTTGGGGTTCTGCGGATCGCTCGGTACGCTGATCTGGCCGGCGATGTAAGCAATGGGGCGCCGCACCGGCACGGTGATCGTGTCGTTCGGCTCGAGATCGACCGGGCCCGCGCTCCTGCCGTAGCCGACCGCAGTGCCGCTCGCGTTGCGCAACACGGCTTCGACCGACACGCCCATCGCGGCGTCGACCGTGCCGAAATCGAACGTCGTGCCGTCGATCGCAACCGTGCGTTCCAGGTCACCGGTCGGGGAATGAATCCTCAGATCGACCTGCGTGTAGCCCTTTGGGGCGAGCGTCGCGTTCGGGGTGTCCGGGATGTCCAGTTGCAGGCTGACGGTGCTGTCGCTGTTGGGGATGATCTGCTTGCAGCCGCCCGCGCCGAGCGCTGCCGCAGTCAAAAGGAACCAGCGCATCGTCAAAGGGGACGCTACCAGAGAGCGAAGCCCGCACACAACCACGCGATTCGCAAGGGTAACATCTCGCAATAGAAGATCGTTTCCCTACCGCGACGCAATCGTTGTAGGACGCTCATGATCACGTAGGATTGCTACCGCTGCAGCCGATGACCGACAAAGGGCTGAACACCGGCCCGCATGGCCGCGCTGAACCGAGCCTGCCTCAGGTCTTCGGGCGCTACCTGCTTGTGCAACGGTTGTCGCGCGGCGGCATGGGGGAAATTTTCCTCGCGAAGCACGGCCTCGCCGGATTCGAAAAGCTCGCGGTGATCAAGAAGGTGCTCCCGCACCTCGCCGCGGACGCTCAGTTCATCTCACGGTTCGTCGACGAAGCTCAGGTCGCGATCAAGCTGCAGCACGTCAACGTCGCGCAGGTGTTCGAGGTCGGTCGCGTCGGCGAAGAGTACTTCCTCGCGCTCGAATATGTCGAAGGTCGCGACTTGCGGCGGACGCTCGCGCGCTTGATCCAGGCGAAGCAGCGCATGCCGGCTGACCTCGCGCTGTTCATCGGCCGCGAGCTCGCGAACGGTCTGGCGTATGCGCACCGCCGCACGTCCAACGACGGCGCGTCGCTCAACCTCGTGCACTGCGATATCTCGCCGCCGAACGTGCTCGTGTCGTTCGAGGGCGAGACCAAGGTGATCGACTTCGGCATCGCGAAGAGCGCGATTCGCGGCACCGCGACCGATCCGAAGATGGGCTTCGGCAAGTTCGGCTACATGGCGCCGGAGCAGCTGATCCGCGG
>CAZDGY010000255.1:0-8089 GCA_964504685.1 uncultured Kofleriaceae bacterium
TGCATCGCATCGATCGACTCGAACCGATTGTTCGGATCGGAGTCCATCGCGCGCGCGCACAACTGCGCGAGCTCGGGCGGCGCGTCGGCGGGCAGCACCGGCGTCGAGGTCACGATGCTCGCGATCGTCGTGTAGACGTCGCGGCCGCCGTGCGGCGGTCGGCCGGCGAGCAGCTCGAACAGCACCGCGCCCGCGAGATAGACGTCGGTGCGCTCCGAGATCGGGACCGTGCCATCGCGGCCCAACATCTCGGGCGCCATGTAGCAGGGCGTGCCAGCGAGCTCCCACGTCGCGCCGAGCTTCGGGAAGCGGCCGGTGCGATCGTCGCGCAAGCTCACCGCGATGCCCCAGTCGAGCAGATAGACCTCGCCGAAGTTTCCGATCATCACGTTGCTCGGCTTGAGATCGCGATGGACGAACCCGCGGCTGTGCGCGAAGCGCAACGCGTTCATCACTTGATGCAAGATCTCGACGTTCCACGCGAGCACGTCAGTCGTTCCGAACCGACGGCGGATCTCGGCGGGATCGCGGAGCAACGTGCTCCATTCGATGCCGTCGATCCTCTTGAGGATGAGCACGGGCATGCCTGCGTCATCAGTGCCGAGGTGATGGATCGGGACGATGTTGGGGTGCTCGAGCGCGCCGGTGACCCATGCTTCGCGCAGCAATTCGTCCGCAGCGCCGGGTGTGTGGTTCGACCTGACGGTCTTGACCGCGACCATTCGACCGAGGGCGACTTGCTCGGCTTCGCGCACGACCCCCATCCCGCCTTCGCCGATCACGCGGCCGGTGCGTAGCTCGACCGCGCGACCGCTCGCGATCACTTGTGCGAGCAAGGCCTTCGCTTGTTCGTCTTGCTCGCGCGCCGGCACGATCGTCTGCTCCGGCAGCGTCTGGCTCGAGATCGGATCGCCGCGCAGCGTCTCTAGCCACGCGTCCCGGCCATCGTCGGGTTTGGTCACTACTCCTACGGTACCTCGGCGGTCCGTCGTCTACTATCGGCGTATGCGTTCGTTCCTGTTCGTGATGGCTGTGGTCTCGTTGGTCGGCTGTGAGAAGGAAAAGTCGATCGAGAACAAGGACAAGGTGCGATTCGAGGGCCCGATGCCGGTCGTGCTCGGCGATTGCGCCGGACCCACCGTCGGCTGGATCTCTGGTCCCCGCCCGCAGCCGTTTGCGGTGAAGGAAGCGGATGCGGTGTACGTCGCCGCGGTGCCGCCGGCCGATAGCGGGTCGGCCGGTAGCGGCAGCGATACGGTAACGAACGCCGCGCAGGCCGACGATCCGCCGCCATCGCCACCGAGCCCGCACGACAAGGCTCATGGTGCCGGCATACTCGGATCGGCGGCGCTGCAGCAAGGCGGTGCGTTCGCGTCGCTCACCGGAACCGCCGACATCGGCGGCGGCTTCGACGATTCGAACATCTACGGCGGCCTGCTCGGCAGCGACGCCGACTTGAGCGGCGGGTTCGGATTCGGGCGCAGTGGCTTTGGCCCCGGCGGCGGCGGCACTGGTTGGGGCACGATCGGCACCGGCCGCTACGGCACGATCGGTCATGGCGGCACCGGAACCGGCTACGGCCGCGGCGGCCTGCGCGGCGCCAGTGCGGTTCCGACGGTGTCGATCGGTCAGCCGAACGCGCAGGGCGATCTCGATAAAGCGATCATCCGCCGCTACATCAAGCGCCACATCAACGAATTCTCGTACTGCTACGAGAAGCAGCTGCTCGCCAAGCCCGGGCTCACAGGCACGGTGTCGACCCAGTTCTTCATCGATCCGACCGGAAACGTCGACAACGCGATGGCGACCGGCGTCGATCCCGCAGTCTCGAGCTGCTTCGCGAGCGTGATCAAGAACATCGAGTTTCCGAAGCCGAAGAGCGGAGGTGGGGTACAGGTGAATTATCCGTTCACACTCCGGCCCGCGAGCTCGGGTGCGGGGGCCGGTGCTGCCTCTGGGGCCAACGCTGGATCTGGATCTGCTGCCGCATCTGGCTCCGGTGCCGGATCGGGCAGCGGCGCGGGGCTCGGCAGCAATGACAACCCATCGCCGCCGCCAGGTCCGGACGTCACGCCGATGGCGCGCGCCTTGTTCCGCCTCGATCCGCCCGCGCCGGACCCGAAGTATCAACCTGGCAGCACGAGCCCATTGCGGACCGAGACTGGGGCGCTGACTGACTGTTTCCGCCAAGGCGCGAAGCACTATGGCGTCGCGGTCGTCGAGCTCCACTACGACGCGAGCGGTGAGGTGAGCTCGGCGCTCGCCCACGGCGTCGACGACGATGCGGTGCGGACTTGTGTCATCGAGACCGCGAAGCACATCAAGCGCGCCGCGCCGAGACCCGCGGCCGAGCGCTTCTCGCTCACGTATGGTCAGATGCCGGCTGCCGCGCTACCCGCTATCGATATCACCGCGAGCTCGATCACCTTCGACGGCAAGGCGTTCGGCGCGGAGGACAAGGGCGAGCTCGTCTCTGCGATCGCTGCCAAGGTGAGCTCCGCGATCGCGATCAGTGCGCCGATCGTCGCATTGCACGGTCCGCTGATCGTTCGCCCGGTCGATGCGGCGCCGATGAAGGTCGTGATGCACGCGCTCGATGGCGTCGCGCGCGGGGGCGATGACTTCATCCTGGCGGCGCAGCGCGGCTCCGAATGGCAACCGCTCACGGCGATGACGCTGCCGATCGTGCCCGTGCCGTTCTCGACCGGCGCCACGTGGGGCCGGCTGAAACGCGGTGGCTCGAGCACGCACATAAGAGCCGACGACGACCACGTCGCGCTGTCGGTGCTGGTCACGACCGACCGGATCTTCGTCGGGATCTCGCGCGTCGATCAGTTCTTCGTCATCCCGCGCGACGCGGGCATGGCGGACAAGCTCGCCTCGACGCTGAGAGAGCAAAAGGCGTCGACCTTCTTCACCGATCGCACCGACATCGAGATCGCGGGCGATGACACCGTGCCGTACACCGATGTCGTCAAGGTGATCGACGAGGCTGTGAAGGACGGCTTCGTCGATTGGCGGCTGACCACGCCGGATCGACTCGCCGCCCGACCGTCGCTCTAGCGCGCGGTCGCGATAAGCTTCGCGATCTCGCCGAACCGCATGCCCGACGTCGCCGCCGCCATGTCGCCGGCAGCGAGGTGGTTCGATGCGTCGCGCAGCGCTGACATCGCATGCGCGTAGAGTGAAACGCCCATGCTGATCCGCTTCACGCCCGCGCGTTGCAGCTCCGCGACGGGTACCCGCCCGCTGGCCACGGCGAAGAGGTTCACCGGCTTCGGCGCGACCGCTTTCACGATCGCGATCGCCGCGTTCATATCGGGGGGGAACGACGCGTACAACACGTCCGCACCCACGTCGGCGAAGGCACACAGCCGCTTGATCGTGTCGTCGAGGTCGGCCCGGCCATACAGATAGTTGTCGGTGCGGCCGGTGAGCACGATCTTCCCCTTCGCCGCGACCGCTGCGGCGCGAACGCGCTCGACCGCATCGTCGAAGTCGCGGATCGGGTTCGCCGGATCGCCGGTCGTGTCTTCGATACCGATGCCTGCGAGCCCGCCGGCGATCGCGCGCTGCACCGTGATCGCGACGTCGCTCGGCTGACCGCCGTAACCATCTTCGAAGTCGCCGTTGATCGGCAAATCGCTCATTCGCCCGAGTAGAGCGGCGTGCGCGAGGTGCTCGTCGGCCGAGACCGCGTGGCGACCGTCGAGTCGGCCGAGGGACGCGGCGAGCGCGCCCGAGGATGTGCCGAGCGCTTCGAACCCGGCAGCCTTGAGGATCAGCGCGGATGTGCCGTCCCATGCGTTCGGCATGACGAAGCCGGTCGGACGTTCGTGCAGGGCGCGAAACCGTTCGTAGAGCTCGGGTTGGTTCATGGCGCCTGGTCTGAATACCAGATCGCGGTGCTCGTATAGGATGGCGGCATGCGGATGGCCATCATTGTCGCTGCGTGCGCTGTCGTCATCCCCGCGACGTCATCGGCCGATGTGCCGACGAAGCTAGCCGGCAAGCCGACCGCCTTGCTCGGCGATCACGTCGAGGTTTCGCTGCCGACCGGCATGAAGCTCGAAGCGCGTGGCCACGACATCATGTCCGCCGACCAAGCCGGCGAGGATGAAACGCGAGCCGTGCTCGACGATGGCAGCGCGCGCCTCGTGATGATGGCGTACGAGCTGTATGCGACGACCGGCCCCGACTTCAAAGCCGCAGCAACCGCGGATGCGAACCAGCAGCTGCCGAACATCGCGCTCGAACCCGTCGCGCTCTCCAAGCCGCTCGCCGGCTTTGCCGCGGTGCCGCCGACGAAGGGCGACCAAGAGGCGAACCTCATCTACATGATGTGGTTGGGCAACGCCGACGCGACCGTGCAGGTGCTCGCTTTCTACATCAACCCGGCGGCCGCAAAGACGACCGACAAGTGGCTCGCGCTCGCGAAGAAGATCGCCGCGACGGCGGTAGCAGGCAAGCGCGTGCTCGCGACGAAGGCAGGCGACCGCGCGCTCGAAGACTTGGTGGTGACGTTGCCCGATGGTTGGGCCGTCACCCCGCAGCCCGGGCCGGACTTTGTCGTGTTCCACCTGCGCAAGACGGTCGTGCTCGGTACGTCAGCACCCGGTTGCGGCATCTACCTCGGCGGCTTCGCGTCGTATCAGTATTCGCAAAATGGGATCGATGCAGCTCACGTCAAGAAGGTGGCGGGCAAGTTGATGGGCGCGAACGTCGACTGGTATGTCTGGAATGCAGACCGCAGCTCGACGACCGAGGCGATGACGAAGACCCCGAAGGGCGAGACCGCACACGTGTTCTGCTCCGCACCGACCGAGGGCCAGCTCGCTGATCTCCGCAAGCTCGCCGAAACGCTGCGCCAAAAGTGACCGCCATGAAACTGCTCGTCACGCCCAAGGCAACCTCGTTCACGCCCGAGCTCGCAGCGTCGGGGCATCAGCTCGTGACCTGGGACTTCACCGCGCCGGATCCGCAAGCCCACCTCGTCATCGTGTCCGGACTCGACGAGATCGGTCGCGGCGCGGCGGCCGGGGTCCATCTGCTCGCGATCGTCGAGCCAAGCGAGATCGCGGACCTCGCAGCGCGGCCGAGCCGGGTCGCCGACTTCGCAGTGACGCCGCTGCAGCCGAGCGAGCTCACCGCGCGCGTCGGCCGGATCTGCGCGCTACCATCGCTGCCGAAGCAACAGATGAGCGAGCTGATGGCACTCGCGGTCGAGAGCACGAGCGACGTCGTCGAGATCTCGACGCCCGCCGCGGTGCTGCAGTACGTCAACCCCGCGTACGAGACGTCGCTCGGATTTGCGCCGGCCGAAGCGATCGGCAAGACGCCGGCGCAGCTCGTCCGCAGCGACGCCCATAGCCCGGAGTTCTTTCGCGAGCTCGATCGGACCTTGAAAGCCGGCACGCCGTGGTCGGGAACGTTGATCTCGAAGGCGCGCAACGGCCGGATGGTCCACTTCGATACGACGATCACGCCTATCAGCGATGCGAACGCACGGATGACGCATCACATCGCGGTCAAGCGCGATATCACCGACGAGATCGAACGTCGCGCGGCGCTCGACGCGTCGAATCGCGAGCTCGAAGCGCTCCGGCTCGAGCAAGCCGTGTCGCGCGCGAAGCACGACGAGGAGATCGCGATCGCGACGCATGTGCAGACGTCGATCCTGCCGCGGCTGTTCGACATGCCCGGCTTCGTGGTGTCGGCTGCGATGATCCCCGCGACTCAGATCGGCGGTGACTACTACGATCTCTACGTTACGCCCGATGCGGCCTGGCTCGCGATCGGCGACGTCTCCGGGCATGGCCTCGACGCCGGCCTCGTGATGATGATGATGCAGAGTGCGATGGCGGCGATCGTGCGAGTCGATCCAAACGCTCGGCCGTGCGAGATGGTCGGCGCGCTCAACGACGTGCTGTTCGACAACATCCGGCGCCGGCTCGGCACGCGCGAGCACGTGACGTTCACGCTGTTGCGGCTGCTGCCCGACGGCGGCGTGACCTACGCGGGTGCGCATGAGGACATCTTGTTGTGGCGCGCGAAGACCCGTCGGTTCGAGAGCCTCCATACGCCGGGGGTGTGGCTCGGCGCCCGGTCGGGCATCAGCGACGTCACGATCGATTCGGCGTTTCAGCTAGAGCACGACGATCTCCTCGTGCTCTACACCGACGGCGTGATCGAAGCGCGCGACACGGCCGGTCGGCAGCTCGATCTCGACGGCTTGCGCGGCTTGGTCGAGAACGTCGTCGACGAGTCGGTCGAGCAGATCCGTGATCATGTCGTTGCCGGGACGCGCGCTTGGATGGCGGAGCAGCTCGACGACATCTCGATCGTCGTCCTGCGCCGGAACTAAGGCGACGCGGCGAGCGCGGCCTCGCACTCGGCGGCGAGCGCGGCGGCGTCGAGCTTCCGATCGGCGGCAGCGGCGCGGTGCAGGGAGTCGATCGCGCGACGCAGCGCCGCCTTCCGGGTCGCGGGGTCGGCGGTGCGAGCGACATACTCTTTGTCGAGAATGCCGCGATCGTAAAACGCGAGTGCACGGGTCGGTTCGAGCGCGCTCGCTCGAGCGTACGCGGCGTCGGCCTCGGCGAGCTTGCCTTGGCCGCGTAATGCGATGCCGCGCGCGACGAGCACGTCGTAGGTCGGCTGTGCGATCGGCGCGAGCTGCGCGATGGCTTCATCGAAGCGGTCGATCGCGAGCAATGCGAGCGCGAGATCGAGCCGAGCTTCGTCGGGGACGCTACGCTGCGCGACCGCGGCGCCAAGCCGGTCGAGAGCGAACGGCCACGCTTCGCGCTGGATCGCACGCACGCCGAGTGCGACGTCGAGCTCGAGAGATTCGCCGTGTTGGTCGCCGGCTTGATGCAAGTCGTAATCGGCGAGCGCCGGGCGACCCTGATCGCGAATCGCCGCCGCGACGAACGCGGGCGCGAAATCCAGCCTCGCGAGCGCGAGATGAGCGTCGGCCTCGCGTTCGAGCGCGCGATCGCCGTGTGCGCGCGCGAACAGCGCGATCGCGAGTCCGAGCTGAGCGCTGCCGATGTCGGCGTGTTGTTCGAGTAGCTCGCGCCACGCCGTCTCTGCTGCCGCGCTGTGACCGACATGCCACTCCAGCGCGCCGAGGTTCGCCAGCGACAGCGGATCGCCCGCGCGCCGGTACGCATCGCGCGCCTCGTCGACGAGATCGCAGCGGTGATAGCTGAGCCCCACCATGTAAGGCGCCATCACCGATGTGCGCGCGAGCGCTGCGAACCGATCGGCGGACCGGCGGCACGTCGTCGGGTTCCAGCCGGAGCGCTCGAGCGCTTCGAACTCGGAAACCGCGGCGCGGAGCGGCGCGGGGTCGCCGTCCGCAACCTTTACCGGGCCGGAGCTCGGATCGGGCCACACCATCACCGCATCGGGTCGAAGCTCGTCGCGCGCGGTGAAGTGCGCCGGATCGAGCTCGGCGCGCCCGCGCTCGCATAGCTGCGACCACTCGTCGTGGATCGCGAGCTCGCTCGCCTTCGCCACGCAGGCCGTGTACAGCTCGACCGCTTGAGCCGGCGAGTCGGCGAGCTTGGCGAGGCGCGCCGATGCGGCGATCACCGCGGTTGCATCCGCCGTCGCGATCACGGCCCGATAGGCGGCCTCGGCCTTCGCACTTGCCTGCGCTTCGAGCTCGAGGTCGGCGGACGCGAGCAGCGCCATCGCGTAGCTGTGCTTCGCCGCCGCATCTGGCGATGAAAACTGTTCGAGCTCGAACGCGCGCTTGGCCGCCGCGAGCTCGCTCGCCACCTCCTTGACGAGCTTCGCAACGCGCTTGACGGGCGCACCTGCAAGCGCGGGTTTGCTGCGGGCCGGCGGTGCGATGCACAGCCCGTCGATCGGCTTGACCGGACACGCCTTGCGCCACAACAGAGCCGCGATCTCGACATGCGCCTCGACGACCCGCGCCGCGCCGCCGTGCGCGCCATAGGTCTCGAGATAGCCGCGTAAATGTTTGATCGCGTCGTCTGGGCTGCGCCGCTCGTAGATCGGAGTCAGCCCGAACATCACGGCGGCCTGGTCTTCGGCGCTTGCTTTGAACGTCCGGACG
>CAZDGY010000256.1:0-8086 GCA_964504685.1 uncultured Kofleriaceae bacterium
GGGGTCAACAAGCGGCCGGCGACGGGAACGCAGACCGAGGCTCCAACGGCAGCTGTGGCGCCTGCGCCGCCTTCCCCGCCTGCGCCACCTGCCCCACCGATCGATGCGGGGAGAACGGATTCGCTTACGCCTACGCCGACGGCGGATGTGAGGAGTGAGAGAGAACAGCTGGTCGCGCACATTCACGACAACCTGGTCGGTCACGAGGCGTGGAGCGTGACCGGGCTCGCGATCTTGGATGCCGCCGCGCAGGGCTCGAGCGCGGTGACCGACCGCGGCTGCTATATGGCCGGTTGCGTCGCGACGATCACGTACCCGTCGCGCGATGCTTACGACCGAGCTCTCGTCGAGCTCGGCAGCTCGGCGGCGTACGCCGCGTGGACCGGCGGCAAGCAGGTGACCCCGCCGGAGATCAAGTCGGATGGCTCGATCGTCGTCGCGGTCGCGTTGTTGCGTCCAGACTGAGCACGGCCGACCGCGATCACCGCTGGCACGATCGCGAGCGCGGCGAGCACGCACGTGACCTCGCCGATGAACGACGCGAGGCCGAAGCCGCGGATCGCGAGATTGTCGCTCGCGAACAACGACGCGTATCCGATCATGGTCGTGAGCGAGCATACGAGCACCGTGCCGCCGGTGGAGCGCAGCGCCGAGCGAGCAGCGGTTTGCCCCGCGCGCTCGGCGACGTTGATCGCATAGTCGATGCCGAGCCCGAGCGTGATCGGCAACGCGACGAAGTCCAAGAAGTTGATCTTCAAGCCGGCGAGCGCGCACACCGCGATCATGCCAAGGCTGCCCGCCGCCGCTGCAACCAACACCGCGACGGCTCGGCGATTGCGGCCGACGACGAGCACCACCATCGCGATTAGCCCGACCGCGGCGAGCGCGGTGACGACCGGACCGTCGCGCTGGATCTGCAGCAGGACGTCGGCGAACAGCAAGCTGCCACCGGCGGCGGTCACTTCATGGCCACGGACCGAGACTTCGCGCAGTGCGGCGGCGAACGCGATCAGGTCGCGGCCATCTAGCTCGTCGAAGGTCGCGCCCGGTTTGACCGCGACGATGTAACCGACGCGGCCGTCGCGCTCGCGCAGCTTCGCGAGCAACTCGGGCGGAAGATCGGCGGTCGTGATCGGTGCCAGCTGCTCGGACGGCCGGAGCTCGAGCAGGTCCTTGCGCGCCGCGGGATCGAGCTCGGGTACGGCTTGGTCGATCAGCGCGCGCACGTCGGCGAGCAACGCGAGCTTGGCCGGCTGATCGGCGGGGATCACATCGAGGATCGAGCTGATCTCGCCGATGATCGGCTCGTGCTTGGCGACCGCGTGGAGGCGCGCGACGAGCGGCACCACGTCGTTCGCGTCGTCGACCGCGATGTACGTCTGGCTCGCGAGCCCGGCGAGGCCTCGACCGAACGTGACGTCGGAGTAGTGGAGCCAGTCGCGCACGGCGACCGCATCGGGGGCGGTCGAGCGCAGCCGCGCCATGTCGTATTCGTACGGGTCGGACTCGAGGTAGCGCCACGCGACAACGCCCGCGCCGACCAGCACCATGCCCGCGATCGTCACGGTCGCGACCGGGCGGCGAAAGCTGAACACTCGCGCGACGAACAAGCCGAACAGCGGCGACGTGGCGCGCCGCGGCGTCGGCGCGAACCGCAGGACGAGCGCCGGCAGCAGCACGAACGATCCGATCCAGCACACGACCATCCCGACGCTGCCGATCAGCGCAAAGTCGGCGAAGCCTCGGAAGCTGGTCGCGCCGAGTGCGCCGTACGCGATCGCCGCGGCGAGGGACGCCACGAGGGTCGGCCGTAGCGTGCCAGCGAGTGCGACCGCAAGCGCATCGCGCGCATCGCTGTGCGCCTGGCCCTCTTCGCCGAACCGAGCGACGAGCAGGATCCCGTAGTTCACTCCGTTGCCCGCGATGATCGCGCCGAGAAACGCGGTCGCCGAGTTGAGATGACCGACGGTGAGCGCTGCGATACCGAACGCGACGACCGTCGCTGCGGCGATGTTTGCAACGAGCAACGCGAGCAGACGAACCGACCGCAGATGTACGAACAACACGAGCGCGACCAACACGCCGGTGATCAGCGTCGACAGCATCACGCCGCGGACCAACGCATGGTGCTCGGCGACCGTTACCGGCACGCCGCCGGCAAACCCGATCTGGACCGTCGGGTCCTGCATGTGGATCGCGCTTGCCACCGCTTCGAGCTCGCGCTGCAGGCGATGGTCGCGGTCGACATCGGTCGCGACGAACGACGTGCGCACCACGATCGCTTGGCTGTGGCCATCGGCGCTGACGAACGCGGGTCTTGCAAGCCGCGCATCGGCGTCGCGCTGTCTCGCGCGCAGGTCGGCGAGCGCCGTGCTCGGGGCCGGAGGGTCGTCGAGATCGACGAACAACGGATTTGCTCGCTGCTTCGCCGCCGCGACCTGGTCGCGCAACGCCTCGCGCACGGCGCGGAGGTCTGCGATCGGCACGTAGAGCTCGCGATGCGCGCGGACAAGCTCGCGAGTCGCGACATCGTCCGCTTCGACGCTCTCGACAAGATCGGGCGTGATCGCCGCAAGCCCAGTCAGCGCGCGATCGACCGCGGCGCGGCGGTGGTCGGCATCGGATGCGACGATCACCATGAGCATCCGGTCGCGCGCCGGCAGCCGCTCGCCGAGCGCGTCCATCGCACGCACGCTCGGCGCGTCGCTCGGCAGCAGATACGAAAACGCGGCGTACAACGGCAGGTGAAATGCGACGAGCGCAGCTGCCACCGCGACGAGCAACGCGCTCGCGACGAGGATCGCGGTTGTCCGTCGCTCGATCCAGCCGATGTAGCGCCGCGCCTTGGTCATGCAACGACCGCGAGCGCCGGGCTGCGCCGTCCCGCCCGCACGACCGTCGGCTCACCGCGCTGCGGCCGCCACTCGTCGAGCCTGCTCGCGTGGTGCGCATAGGCGATCGGGCACGTCGGTGCGCACGGCTTGGGCGCATCGAACTCGCGGCGAATATCGTCGACCGTGTAGCTCGCGAGCGGCGTGCCCGGGCTGCCGACGCGCGGCTGGCACAGGTGCACGTTGCCGTGCTCGTCGACGAGGAACGTCCGAGCGCCGGCGCGACACTTCCAATCCATCGTTCCGCGGTCGAGTAGCGTCTTGGTGTAGTCGTCGTCAAGCAACGCCGGCAGGCGCTTGCCGAGCGTGCGGATCTCGTCGTAGACCGCGCGCGTCCGCGGATCCGGATCGATCATCGCGCCGGACTCGTGACGAACGAGCGAGCAGTTCGCGGCGAGCCCGAAGCCGACTGCGGTCCGCGCGACCTCGAGCGCCTCTTCCGGCGGGCCCGCGCCGAGCACGGTGTTGATCCGCACGTGAAACTTCGCGTAGCGCGCGAGCAGCCGCAGCTTGGGGAGCAACGGCCTGAGCGACTTCTTCGAGATGTCGTTCGGCTTCGCGTTGTCGATGCTGAGCTGCATGCCGTACAAGCCAGCCGCATTGAGATCGTCGATGATCCGCTTCGTCAGCAGATAGCCGTTCGTATTGAGAAGCGGCGTCATCCCGCGGTCGCGCACATAGCGAACGAGCTCGGCGGCTTGGGGATGGAGTAGTGACTCGCCGCCGGTCAGGGTGACGAACACCGACTTCAGACGCGCGAGGTGATCGATGCGCTGCCTGAGAGTGGCGACCGGCACCGGCTGCGAGACCTTGTCGTACTCGAAGCAGTAGCCGCAGCTCAGATTGCAGCGCCGCGTGATGATGAGGTGGGTGATCAGCGGGCGATCGCGGTCGACCGCCGCCTTTGCCAGGTCCCAGGCGATCTGCAACGTGCGAGTCATGCGCCGAGGAAGTACAAGCGCCGTACCAGCGCTTAACGTCGCGAGCTCATTGCGGGCGCGGTGTCAGCTCTCTACCACTACGTCCGGCTTTGGCCGAGGCGCGAACGGCCAGTGCTGGGAGCGGCGCAGCCGCCACAGCAGGTAAGCGACGACCGCGAGGTTCAACAGGATCACGATCGCTTTCAGCGCGCTGCTCGACTCGATCATCTCGTAGACCTCGATCGGGATGAACGACGTCGTGATCACGGTGGTCATGTACTCGGCCCACAAGCGACGGCGGACCAGGCCAATCCCTTCGACCGCGAACAACGCGCCGTACATCAGCGCACCGACCCCTAGCGCGGCGAGCGTCTGCGGGCTGGTCGCCGCGATCTTCGCGACGAGATCGTCGATGTATTTCGGCCGCAGCCCGAACGCATGGCCGATCACGCGCAGGTGGCCAGCCAAGCCGTGTTGATCGAACGCGACCGACAGGCCCAGCGCGATCAGCGAGAGCGACTTGACCAGCTTGAACACGCCGATCGCTACGAGCACGCGATCGCTGCGTTCCGGTCGCGTCATGTCTCTAACCCTAGCAAGCGCATCCCCTAGCGCACGCGCCAAGGCGAATAAGTGCGCACGAGCGCTTCGGTCGCCCACGCGGTCGTCTTGTCGGTGTGGCACGACGTGCACGGATTCGGGATCGCGTACTTGTCGGTCATCGCCGGCGTGATGAATTGGAACGTGTGCGCGCGCACGCGAACGTTCGCGATCTCGGTCTCGATCGCCGGCATGTGACACGCGATGCACTCGCTGCCGGCACTGCCGAGCGCGTGTTGCGTATGGGCAGCGATCGACGGCGCACGCGGACCGTTCGCGCCGCCGGGTTCGTGGCATTCGAGGCACAAGGCGTTGCCCCGCGCGCGCAACTGCGCCGGCTGATCCGTGCCGTGGGAGTCGTGACAGCTCGCGCACGTCACGCCGTGGCGAGCCATCACGCTCTGCACGAAGTCGTTGCCCTGCATCCGGTTCTTGTGCGCGGTGCCGTCGGCGAAGTGCGTGAACGTCGTCTTGCCCAGCTCGTGATCCTCGAGCCGCCAGAAGTCGTCGAGCTCGAGCCCCACCCGAAACCCGACCGGCCAGTCATACGCACGACCATCGATCGGTCCGCTGGTCGGTCGGCCTTGCGAATGACACTGGATGCAGACGTCGTCGGCATGCCTGTCATCCATCCGCGCTGGGTTGAGGATGTTCGCGGTGCTCGGATGCGCGACGTGCTCGGCGCCGCCGCCGTGGCAGCGCTCGCAGCCAACGTTCCACTCCGCGACGCGCTTGGTCGTGACGTCGTAGCCGACCGAATGACAGCCATCACAGAGCGGCCCGGTCGGGCGCTTGAAGTTGTCGGGCGGATACAACGGCTCCCACCAGTCGGTGTTGGGTGCGACTAGATACGGCCGCCACACGCGCGCCGCGATGTCCCATTGAGCGGGCTCGGGAAAATAGTCGTCGCCGATCTTCGTGAAGTAGCGCTGCTTCCACCGACTGCCATAGACGAACGCGATGTCCTCGCGGCGAAACGGCGCGATCGTGTTGGTCGCGAGATCCGGTAGGATCGCGGTCGGGTCGACGCGCGGATCGCGCACGACGTTCGCCATCGGCGTCTTGGCCCACCGGTCGTAGATCTGCTGATGACACGGCGCGCACTTCGCCGAACCGGCGTAGTCCTGCGATGCGTGCTGCGCGATCGCAACGTGGCTCGGTCGCGTCGCCGCCGGATGCGACGTGCAGCCGACCAGCAACAGCACTCCGACTAGGCCGCGACGCACGGGTGCATCCTACCGTCGGACGGCAAGGAATCGCCTTCAGGACCGCCGATCGCGACATCCACGTCGGTGAACCGTCGCTGGCAAGGCCTGGGAAACCGAACCATCGCAACGTGCTGGCGCAGCGGTCGGACCATGGCATCTGGCTTGCTCTTCGACGTCGGCGATGAAGTCCTTCGTCTTGATCGCGCTCGCACTTTTCGGCTGTCACGATTCGTCACCCGGCGCCGACGACGTCGTCGGTCCGTTCACCGGCACCACGTCTCGCTACGTCGTCGACAGCTTCACGCTGCCGGGCGACGACAACGCGGCGCAGATGGACGCGGATGACCTCGCCGGCGATGGCACCGTGCTCAATCAGTTCGGGATCATGACCGGGCTGCTCGCGTACAGCAACGACTTGTCGACCGCCGGACCTGCGATGATCGCCTCGGGCGTGATCGTCTCGACCGTCGAGATCCTCGCCGACGATCTGAGCGACGACCCGACCGTACAGGTGACGTACTTCGGATCGGCGGGCGATCTGCCCACTCCGATGGGTGGTTCGTTGGTCCACGGCGTGTTCATGTCGAATCGCACCGCGACGACCGCCGTGCCCGGCCGCGCTTCGGTCGTCTTGCCCGTGTTCGTCGACGCCGACCCGTCGGTGTTCCGCGTCGACGGGCTCGAAATGAACCTGACGAGCGACGGTAGCGGCGGCTTCAACGGCTTCGTCGGCGGCGGCATCCCGGAGCAGCTCGCCCGCGACGCCGCGGCGGCCGGCATCGTTCAGATGATCGCGAGCTATCCGACGATGCACGTCAGGTTCGCGGATCTGGTCGACACGAACCACGACGGCGAGCTGTCGATCGATGAGGTGTCCAGCAGCTCGTACCTCGACGCGTTCTTGGCCCCGGACCTGAGCCTGTACGACGGCGGGGTGTATGCGCCGGCGCCTGCGACGGACGCGAGGCCCGGCGACTCGCTGTCGATCGGCTTTCGGATCCACCTGTCGCCCTGCCCGAGCGGGTCGTGCGCACCTCCGCAGACCGACTCGTGTCACGACCGGGTTCTCGACGGGACCGAGACCGCAGTCGACTGCGGCGGCGGCGCCTGCCAGTCTTGTCCAGGCAGTGCCCAGTGCGCGGTCGGCGACGATTGCCAGACCGACGCCTGCGCCGATGGTACCTGCGCACCCGAGACGTGCAGCGATGGCGTGCGTGATGGCTTCGAATCAGACGTCGACTGCGGCGACGGCTGCGGGCCGTGTCCCATCGGCGAGCTGTGTAACGAAGACCTCGACTGCGTCACCGATCACTGCGACGACAACGGTCGCTGTGCGGTTAGGACTATGCGCGCGCAAAGTCGATGAACCCGCGCGATGGGTCGGTGTCGACGAGCTTGACCCGGACGCGGTCGCCGACGTCGAGGCCTTGCTCGCCGCGCACGACTCGACCCTCGGCGGGCGGCTTGAGCAATCGCACGAACACGCCGTTGTCGATCGCGCCGGTCACGATCGAGTCGAACTCCTCGCCAATTCGCGTCGATAGCAACTGTGCCGCGGCGACCTTGCGCATCGTCCGCTCGACCTTGCGTGACGCATCTTCGCGTTCGGTGCAGTGATTCGCGATCACGGCGAGCTCGCTGTCCGAGTACGGCGCGTCGACCTCCGCCGCGGCGGCCTTGAGCAGGCGCTGCGTGATCAGGTCGGGATACCGGCGATTCGGGGCGGTCGAGTGCGAGTAGTCGTCGACCGCGAGCCCGAAGTGGCCTTGGGCATTATCGGTGGCGCGCTGGAGCACGTACTGGCCCGGGCCGAGCAACTTGACGATCGATAGCGAAAGATCCGGGAAGCGCAACGGATCGGCGGCGCGGCGCGCTTCGAGAAACGCCGACAATGCCTTCGCGTCCGGGTCAGTGGGCAATACCGTGCCGAGGGTCTTCGCGAGCTCGACGATGCGTTCCCAGCGCTTCGGCTTTGCGACCACGCGGCGCACCGCCGACCGGCCGCGCTTCTCGAGGTAGCGCGCGGTCGCTCCGTTCGACGCGACCATGAGATCCTCGATCAGTTGCCGAGCGCGATTCTGCTCTTGCACTTCGAGCCCGACGACTTGGCCGTTCTCCATCACCGGATTCGCTTCGATCGTCTCGAGTTGCAGCGAGCCGTGTTGGATGCGTAGCTCGCGCAGGCGTTGCGCCACTTCATCCTGCAGCTTGAGCTGCTCGGAGATCTCCGGCCCGCCGTGCGGCGTCTCGCCCTTGCCCTCGAGCCACGCGCCGACGCGCTCGTAGACGAGCTTCGCGCGATTCGTGACGAGCGCGGCGTAGATCTTCGTGTGCGCATCGTCGAGCGCGCCGTCGCTCTGCACGACGTACTCGGTCACGATCGAAAGCCGCGGCGTGCCGTCTTCGAGCAGCGAGGTCCGGCCGGTCGACAGCAGCAACGGCAACATCGGGAACGTGTGCACGCCGG
>CAZDGY010000257.1:0-8077 GCA_964504685.1 uncultured Kofleriaceae bacterium
ACGAGGGTGGGGATCAGCTTGGCCGGTGGCGTGTCGGTGAGCTGGGCCCAGGCGGCGTCGAAGGTGTCCATCCGCGCCTGTAGAGCCCCGTCGATCGCGCCGAGATCGATCGCGATCGCGGCGTCGTAGGTCTCGAGCGTGAGGCTGCCGTGTGCGCCGAGGTGGATCTCGCCGATCGTCGGGCGGCCGGCGACCGCGCTCCACAGCGCGCGGGCCTGGAGTGCCGAGCGGACGAGGCCGGCGACGGCATCTTCGGGAGTCGCGCGGTCGATCCCGGTGATCACCGGCAGGCCAGCACCGTCGGAGTCGTCGAGCCGCTTGAACGGATGGCCGTCGCTATCGACGAGATACAGCCCACCCAGCTCGACGACCGCGGCGGCATCGCGCTCGTGCACTTCGACCGCGATCGTGTGCGGCAGGACGCGATGGATATCGACGTCGGCGATCCACGGGTTCGAGCGGACGCCGGTGCTCGCGCGGTCGAGCTGGGCCGCGAACACGTTGTCGCCGAGCGCCAGGCCGGTCGCGGCGCGGATCTGATCGGCGGTCAGCCGATGGTTGCCCGAGACCGTGATCGCGGTGATCGCGAACCGCGGCGACGTGGTGACGAACCGATAGCCGGCGTATGCGGTGCCGCCGAGCACGGCGAGCGCGGCGGTCGCGGCGAGCGCGGGCATCGACCGGCGGAGCGCGCGGCCGCAGGCGTTGACCATGACCGCGGGCTTCGGCATCCGGCTCCACAGCGAGCCTTGGCGCCGGCGATTCGTCTTCGCTCGGACGGTCAGTCGCGAAGAAGTCGGTGGAGTCGGACGCGCGGGTGCGGACGCCGCCGCGACACGGGCCGTCCCCTGACGGCGGGATCGATCCATAGTTCGAAATACTCACGTCGCGATCTCGAGAGCCAATTTTTTGCGTAGTTCCGGATCTCTCCAGCGATCGATCGGTGGAACGGCGGTTGCTCGATGCTGCCGCTAGTGGTGCGCCGAGATCGACACGCTGTTCGGCACCGATCGCGACATCGTCGCGGCCGTGGCAACTGCGTCGTCGCCGCCTGCTCGCCATCGCGGCGTCTGGCTCGCCGAAGCTCGTTCGGTTACGCGTGTCCTCGAACGACCGAGAATCCATCACGATTGTCGTTCGAGTTTTGCAGAAGAATCGCAAGCTCGCGTGTGTTAAAGGCGCGACATGAACATCGGCCGATTGCTTCGAGCGTCCCTGGTGGTGGTGACTGCGGTACTGATCGGAGCGCCGAGCGCGCATGCGGATCCAAAGCTCGATCGCGCTTCGCTCGGCGAGGCGCTCGACAAGCTGTCGGCGAGTGCGGCCGAGCTCGGGCGGGTCGCAAAGGCGTCCGACGATCGCGGCGCGCGCAAGAAGTTCGGTCCCGCCGCGGTCGAGCTCGGCGATGATCTCGCCGCCGCCTCGCGCCGGCTCGGCAAGGATGTCGGGCTAAAGACGGTCAGCAAGGACGTCGCCGCGCTCGTCAAGGATGCGAACCACCTGGTCGAGCTCGCCGACGAGGCCGACGACAAAGACGAGCGCAAGTCGTTTCGCGCGCAAGCGACGGCGATCAGCCAAGGCATCGTCATCGTGCGCCAGGGACTCGACAGCGCCGCGGACGGCGACGGCAAGCCCGCCGCTCGGTTCACCGGCCGGTTGCTCAACAGCAGCGACTCGTGCTCGTGGGAAGAGAACCTCAAGTTCGTCGTCAGCCGCAACGGCACCCAGGTGTTCACGTCCGGGATGGTGTTCCCGGGTAAGGAGCAACCGCTCGTCCTCGACAAGGGCACGTACCTCGTCCAGTTCTTCGACACGAGCGGCAAGCATCTCGGGCAAGCCACGCTCGACGCGAACCATGAGGGCTGGGCGTTCAAATCGGGCTGCGTGAACCAGGACTAATCAGCGTCCCCGCTCAATCGTCGTCGTCATCGGAGACGTTGACGTCGTCTTTCTTCTTGGCCTTCTTCACCGGCGCCGGCTTGGGAGCGGGCTTTTTCGCGACCGCCTTCGCTGGCTTCTTGTCGTCGTCGTCGTCATCGTCGTCGGACTTTTTCGCGGCGGCCTTGGCTGGCTTCTTGGCCGGCTTCTTGTCGTCGTCGGAATCGGCGTCGTCATCGTCGTCCGACTTCGCGGTCTTCTTCAGGTGCACGACCTGGATGGGCTTCTTGAGCTCCGGTTTCGGCGCGACCGCGACCGCAGCAGGCTTGTCGGCCGGCGTGACCGCGGCGGCTGTCGTCGTCGTCGTCTTGGCCGCTGGCGAGGTCGGCCGCGGTCCGGAACCGACGCCGGTGCGTGGGCGGAACGTCTGGGCGCTCGCCGCGGTTGCGAACAAGCCGATGAGCGAGGCGACGAGGAGCGCGCGCATGTCTGTCTATCGTGCCATATCGCCGGCGTCGATCCTCAACGTTTTGGAATCGCAGCCTTATCGCACGGGGCGCGATCGATCGAGTCGACCGAGGCGAGCAGCAGATCTCCGCCCGGCCCGGGCTTGAACCCGAACCGGAACTCGCGATCGTCGGTCTTGCAGCTCGTGCCGGTGCAGTGCGCGAACGCTGCGATCATCTGCTCGAGATCCGGCAGCTCGAACTGACTGCGTGCGATCCGATCGGTGACCCGCTCGAAATGCGGATCGCCGTCGCCATCGGCATCGATCGTGTTGTTCGGATCGTAGGTCACGATCGCTTCGTCGACGCCTTGCGCCGGCAGCCAGCTGTCGAGCGGCAGCTGATCGCTCGACGGCAACCGCTCCCACGCGGCGAGCACGCACAGCTGGCGCATCATCACCGCAGGCGAACGCGTGTGCGGCCGGGTCGGGACGAAGCGGAGGTCGCCGTGCGCGCGTAACAGGTCGGCGGCGGTCGCGGCGAGGTCGCAGTCGGCGTCTTTCGTTGTCGCGACGAGCAGCCGCTGCAGATCGGGCATTGGCTTGCCCTTGTTGTTCGCGTCATCGGCCTCGACCAGATCCTGCAGCGAAGCGATCCGCGTGATCGAACGCAGCTTCTTGTCGGCGACCGCGGTGAGATAGACCGCGCGATTTGCCTCCGCCGACAACACCTAGACCGCGCCGTCGATGTGCAGCTTCGTCGCCGCTTCGGTCAGCATCGCGATGTCGAGGCCGCCGACCGAGCTGCTCGCGAGATCGGCATGCCCGGCCGCGGTCGCGAGCCCGAGCAGCTCGAGCTTGAGGGCGCCCTGATCGCTCGGCACGAAGTTGAGCGCTGCGGCGACGAGCTGGGTCTCGGGCGGCGGCATCGCGGCGAGTGCGAGCAGGCTGTCGTGGATCGCCGGCAGATCGCCGTCGTCGAGCTGGCCGATTGCCCACACGGCGAGCCAGCGCCGCAGACAGGGTTCGGCGATCGTCGCGCTCGGCGCTGGATCGCCGAGGTCGATCGGCGGCAGCGCGCACTGCTGCACGATCGGCTGCGGTGGCACGCACGTGAGGTTGCCCTCGTGCAACAGCGCGATCGCGAGCTGATGCGCGATCGGCGTCGGCACTTCGCCGAGCTTGACGTCCCAGTCTTCGCCGGTCGGCGCGATGCGCTTCCACAGCGCGATCGCATCGGCATCACTCGCGAGCTGAACCGTGCTCCAGTCGATCTGGACCCAGCGACGCGGCGGCGGATCATCCGGGCGATCCGCGGCGACCGGCGTTGGATGCACGACGCGCGCGGGCTTGGGCTGTGCGGGAGCGCTCGGTGCGGGCGCTGGCGCGGCGCCGCAGCCCACCGCGAATCCGACACACGCGAGCGCCAGCTTGGTCACGATGTTTAGACGTGCGAGATCGCCCGCGGTTGCAACTGCGATGATGGCGCGATTTCCGTCGGAACGGAACACCGGCCAGGAACGTGCTCCTCTCACCGCGATGAGTATAGTGCGCTCAATTTTCCAAGGAGATCGATATGAAGAAGCTCTCGCAAATGGTGTTCGCTGTGGCGATGTGTGGTGCCGGGCTCGTCTACGCCGGACCGGGTGATACGAAGGCGCAACCGGCGCCGCCCCCGACCGGCGCGAAGATGGACATGCCGAAGGGTCCGCCGCAGGAGATCGCCGACATGGCGAAGGCGATGGACGGCACGTGGAAGTGCACCGGCACCGACATGGGGATGGACGGCACGAGCATGAAGTTCGCCGCCACCATGACGAGCAAGACCGATCTCGACGGCTGGTGGCAGCACGACTCGCTGACCGGAACCTCGGGCGAGGGCAAGACCGCCATGAAGTTCAAGATGGAGTCGTACACGACGTTCGATCCCGGCATGAAGAAGTGGCACTCGGTCTCGGTGATGAACGACGGCGGCCAGATGGTCGGGCAGTCGGACGGCATGAAGGACATGAAGATGGACTCGACCGCCGACACGTGGAGCCCGATGGGTCAGGGCATGTTCAAGGATCACATCGACGCGAGCGACATGAAGAAGGGCGTGCACATGTGGGGCGAGGCGTCGATGGACAAGGGCAAGACGTTCAAGCCCGTCTACGACATGATGTGCAAGAAGTAATCACCGCGTCAGCGGCTTGATCGAACGGGCGGCCGCGAGGTCGCCCGTTTTCGTTTCGGCGCGACGATCCGCTGCAAACGAGTTGATCACGACTTGGCGAAGCCCCCAAGCTCGCCATCGTGCCCGCCAAGATTCCATCGAGCGTACGCTCCGACGCGAACGAGCTGACCGTGCGCAATCTCGAGCAGAGTGATCTGGAGCCGCTGTTCGAACGCCTGGCGAACGAGCTCCCAAAGCTCGACACCCTCGTGCTGCACGGGATGCGGGGCAAACGTTTCTCGGAGCTTCCTCGCAATGTCGGCAAGCTCGTTCGACTTCGCAAGCTCGCGCTTCGCGACAGCCGGCTGAAGACGTTACCGCCAGAGATCGGCAACCTCGAACGGTTAATCGCGTTGCGGGTCGAATTCAGCGCGATCGAGACGCTGCCTGCCGAGCTCGTGGCCTGTCAGGCGCTGCAGTTGCTCGAGATCCGCAAAGGGGCGCTCGCGAGTTTTCCGGCGGTGATCCCAGCGCTCCGCGGGCTGAGGTCGCTCGACATCTACGAGCACCGCATCGATCGGCTGCCCGAGGAGATCGGCCGACTGGAGAACCTCGAGTGGTTGCAGCTCGGCCTCAACCGGATCCGCGAGCTGCCCGCAGCGATTACCGCGCTCCGTCGGCTCCGTGCCCTCGCACTCGACGGCAACAAGCTCACGCGGTTGCCGAGCGACCTCGGCGTCTTGCGCAAGCTTCGCAGTCTCACGCTGAACGGCAACAAGATCGCCGAGCTTCCGGAATCGATCGGAGCGCTGGCCGAGCTTCACACGCTTTGGCTGTGCGGCAACGCGATGCGCGACCTGCCGCTGGCGACGCTCGGTCGTCTGCGAAAGCTGCGCTCCATCATGCTGGACGAAGAGAGGTTTCCGCAGGACACGGTGAAGGCCGTCGACGCGATCGCCGCGAACAACACCAAAGTACACGGCCCCGCGATCTGGGAGTCCGAGCCGCTCAAGCTCGCTTTCTGACGTCTCGTCGGGCGTCAGATTGTTAGTGCATCGCTCTGTCGATCGCGGCGCGGATCGCCGAACGATCGACGCCGACTGCATGGGCGAGCGCGTCCGCGCGATCCGCAAGCGAGCGCGCGCGAGTCGGAGCGGTGCTCGCGATCGAGCGAGCGAGCGCGTACAGCGCGTCCGCGGTCTGCATGCTGGTCACGTGGCTCGCATCGAGAGACGCCACGACTTTCTCGGCGATCGGGCGGGCGCGGTCGAGCTGATGATCGGCGACCAGCGCGGTACACGATACGCCGCGCATCATCACCGTCAGCGCGGCATCGGCGCCGAGCGCTTGCTCGCTCGTCTCGACCGCGGTGTTGGCCTCGCTGACCGCTAGGGTCGTGTTGCCCTGCCACAGCGCCTCGCGCGATTTCCACGCGTGAATCTGCGCGATCGTCTGCGCGTTCTTCGTCTCCGCGAGAGCGCGCGCAAACGCGGCGTCTGCGCCGGCCATATCGCGTTTGCCGGCGAGCGCGAACCCGAGCCGGCCGTAGAAGTAGCCCCTGACGAGCGGTGCGAACGCCTTCGAGATCTCGGGCGAGCTCTCGACCACCACGAGCGCGGCGCGCGCATCGGCCTCCGCGTCCGCCCAGCGCTCCTGGAAGTTGTCGACGATCGACAGCGTCAGGTCGATGGCGAGGCGGGCGCGTGCGACGACCAGCGGTTCGCCACCGCGTGTATCGATTGTCTTTGCGGCGTCCTTGAGCACGACGCGCGCCTCGTCGAGTCGGTTGACTTGGACCAGCGTGCCGGCGAGCCCGCAGCGATTCATCGTGCGACGCGCGATATCGAGCTTCGGATTCGCGTCATAGATCGCGGCCGCCTCGTTCCACTTCGCGATCGCGGGCTCGACGTCGAGCGTCTCCGCCTCGGCCTCGAGGGCGAGCGCGCGGCTCGCCGGATCGGCCGAGTGCGAGGCTGCAGCTCCCGCCATCTGTTGCCAGCGTGAGGCGTCCTCGTGCTTTCCCTCGCTTTCGAGCATCGTGACGAGCTGGCCGATCGCGAACGCCTTGGCCTCGGTGTTGCCGCTGGCTTCGGCGAGCGGGATCGCCTCGTTCAGATCGCGCTCGGCACCTACGAGGTCTTGGTTCATTCGACGTGCGTAGCCGTCCATCGCGAGCGCGCCGGCGAGCACCCCGTCGACGTGCTTCGCGCGCAGTCCAGCGATCACCGTGCCCATCTCGGCGATCCCGCCCTCGCGATCACCGCTATCGAACCGGATGCTCGCGTGCTCGAGCCGAGTGCGCGCGTCGGCGATTCCCGGCTGCGACGGATCACCGAGCACGCCGACCGGTGGCGCTTTCGCCGCGACCGCAGGCTCGCCCGACCCCGGGCGTAGCGCGATCGCCGCCGTGATCCCGCCCGCCACCGCGATCGCACCGACCAGCCAAACGATCCGCGTCGTCTTCGCGCGCGGTGCGAGCTCGCCGAGCAATACCTCGATCGACAGCCAGCGTTCGTCTGGGTTCGCGAGCATGCCTCGGCGCAACGTGCGCTCGACAGCACTGGGCACGCCGCGCACCGCAGTCGGCGGCTCGATCGCGCCGCGCAACACCGCCGCGGCCACGGTGGCTTCGTCGTCACCGACAAACGGCCGCGAGCCATAGAGCGCCTCCCACAGCGAGACGCAGAACGCGAACTGATCGCCGCGCGCATCGCACGGGCCGCCGCGATAGATCTCGGGCGCCATATAACCCGGCGTGCCGACGACCGCGCCGGTGTCGGTGAGGCCTCCGCCGATCTGCGCGGTGCCCGGCGTGCCCGCCGCGGTCGGTTCGCCGTGCGATCGGGCGAGCCCGAAATCGGTGACGCGCACGCGGCCATCGCCGGCGACCAGCACATTGTCGGGCTTGAAGTCGCGATGCACGAGCCCCGCGGCATGCGCGGCGGCGAGCCCGCGGCCGGCAGCGAGATACGCTTCGAGGATCTGCGCCGGCGTGCGCCCCGTCTTGCGCCACGTCCGCAGCGTGCCGCCGGTCGCGAGCTCCATCGCGATGAACACCTGATCGTGCCACATCCCGACGTCGTAGATCCCGATCACGTTCGGGTGACCGATCTGCGCCATCGCTTGCGCTTCGAGCCGGAGCCGCGCGGCGAGCCCGTCGTGGCCTTGGCGATCGGGACGCAGCAGCTTGACCGCGAGATCGCGCCGCAGCTCCGGATCGTGCGCGCGGTAGACGATGCCCATCCCGCCGGCACCGAGATAGCCAGCGAGCGTGTAGCGGCCGATCCGCGAGCCCTCGTCGAGCGGGCGACTCGAGCGTGGCCACTCGGGCGCGCGAGCGCGCTCGTCGAACGTCGGCGGCGCAGTCGGAGTCATGAGGCCGGCGACCAGCCGCCGACACGAATCGCAGCCGTCGACATGGCGCTCGATCCCGGCCCGCGCGTCGTCGACCAGCGCCATGTCGACGAAGTCCTGGATCGACGTCGGGTCCGGGCACCCCATCGGTCTATTCTACGCCAGCGTGCGCCGGATGTGGCCGGGAAACCGGCCGGGGCGGATCAGCGGGCCGACGCGAGGATGTTCTCGCACAGCGTCGCGTA
>CAZDGY010000258.1:0-8060 GCA_964504685.1 uncultured Kofleriaceae bacterium
GTCAGCTCAGCCGATTTACCGGCACGTCGACGCAGTGGACGGACATCAAGAACTGCGTCACGGCGATCATGCAGCCGTTCAACATCACGGTCACCGACACCGATCCGGGCGCGAACGTCGACCGGTTCGAGGTCATGGTCGCCGGCAACGCGTGCGACATCCTCCCGGGGTCGATCTGCAACGGCATCGAAGGCGTCGCCGATGCGCTGTGCCAGTCGCCGGGACAATGCTTCGCGCCGTATCTGCCGAACGGCCTGGTGTTCGCGTTCTCGACGACCGAACAGAACGACGTCAATCTGATCTGCGGGACGATCGCGCAAGAGGTCGCGCACGACTGGACGCTCGATCACGTCATCGAGTCGACCGATCCGATGACCTACAACAACTACTCGACCCCGCTCAATTACCAGAACGGCGCGCGCTGCGGCAGCGACTGCTTGTACCAATGCCCGAGCGGCTCGGGCTCGTGTAACGCGCTCGGCATCACGTGCTCGGGCAGCGGCGGCAGCGCGACCCACACGTGCATGAGCACGGGCCAATCGACGCAGAACGAAGTCGACATCATCAACGGCCTGTTCGGGCCCGCAGGCGCCGCGCCGCCGACGCTCAAGATCACGTCGCCGACCGACGGGTCAGCGGAGCAGCCAGGGTTTCCGATCCAAGTCAGCTGCACGTCGCCCGACGGCATCATCGAAGTCGACTTGTCGGTCGACGGCGTTGCGACCGCGACGCTGACCGCCGCGCCGTTCAACTTCGTCGCGCCGTCCACGCTCAAAGACGGCACCCACATGATCTCGGTGCTGTGCGGCACGACCAAGCAAGCGGTCGCGACCGCAACCGCGAACATCATCATCGGCGAGAAGTGCAGCAAGGACTCGGACTGCACCGAGAGCGGCTTCATCTGCTATGAGGGCGCGTGTATCGCCGGCCCGAACGCGCCGGGCGGCCTCGGCACGACCTGCACGACGAACGGGATGTGCGCGTCGGGCTCGTGCACGAGCGATGGCACGAGCTCGTATTGCGTCGTGCCGTGCGACCTCAACAACGACCAGTGTCCGTCCGGCACCGGCTGCCTCGCCGATGGCGGCGGTGGGATTTGCTGGCCCGGCGCGACCCACGGATCGAGCGGCGGCGGTGGCTGCAATACCGGCGGCAACGGCGCTCTCGTCGTCGTGCTCGGTCTCGGGTTCCTCGTGCTCGGCCGGCGGAGGCGCGCGTGAACAAGCTCGCGATTGCCGCGTTCGCGATTGGATGCGCATCGGTCGCCCACGCGGATCCGCGCCCGCGCGACTTGATGGTTCCGGTCACGGTGCCGCCGGAGAACGTCGAGCCGACGATCTCGAACAACATCATCTACCTCAACAACTGCAAGCCCAACGGCTGCACCGTGCGCCCCGGCACCACCGATTCGCGCACGGACACCTCCGAGCTCGTCAACTCGACGGGGATCCTGAGCCCGTTCGCCGACAGCGATGACGTGTGGAACGGCGTCGTCGCGTGCATGCAGGACGTGTTCTACCAGTACAACATCCAGATCACGACGACCGATCCGGGGAGCGCACCGCACTTCGAGATCATGATCGCCGGCCTGCCGACCGACATCGGCCTGCCGAGTGACATCGGCGGCGTGTCGCCGTACGCGTGCAGCGCGCCGGGCGGCTACATCCCGAACGCGCTCGTGTTCGACTTCTCTAAGGACTGGCACGGCAGCGTCGAGGACCTGTGCTCGGTCGCGGCGCAGGAGATCGCGCACTCGTTCACGCTCGACCACGCCGACGATCCGTCGGATCCGATGACGTACTTCACGTCGTTCAGCGCACGGAAGTACTTCAACAGCAGCACGAAGTGCGGCAGCGACTGCGTGAACGGTCGCTCGCCGACCAACCAGACCTGCACCGGCGCCGACCAGGGCATGGGGACGAGCGGCGCGCAGATCCACTCCTGCGTGTGCACCGGGCAGAGCACGCAGAACGAGAACGCCACGTGGACCGGGCTGTTCGGCGCGAGCTCGAAGGCGGGACCGACCGTCGCGATCACCAAGCCGCTCGACGGCGAGGCGGTCAAAGCTGGCTTCGTGGTCGACGCGACCGCGATGAACACGATCGGCGTCACGAAGGCCGAGCTCTACATCGACGGTATGTTGACCACGACCGCCACGAGCGCTCCGTTCATCTTCAACTCGCCGATGACGCTCGGCGCCGGGGCGCACGTCGTCAAAGTGACCGCGTACGATCACTACGGCGACACCGGCAGCGCGCAAGTCAACGCGATCATCGGCTCGCCGTGCCAGTCGGCATCCGACTGCATGAACAGCAACGACGTCTGCATCGCCGGTCGCTGCTTGCTCGGCCCCGGCCAACCCGGTGGCCTCGGCGCGACGTGCATGAACGGCCCCGACTGCGACTCCGGCCAATGCACGAGCGACGGAACCAACTCGTATTGCGCGACGCCGTGCGACCTCGGCCAGGGCGAGTGCCCGTCGGGTTTCGGCTGCCTCGATTCCGGCAACGGGGTCGGCGTGTGCTGGCCGGGCTACAACGACGGCACGAGCAAGGGCGGCGGGTGCCAGTCGGGCGGCAACACGACGTTCCTCGGCGTCGGGTTCGCGCTGCTGTTCCTGCGCCGCCGTCGCAAGAAATGACCGAGTCCGCCGCCGCGTACGCACGGCGCCTGGTCACCGCTGACACGCTCGCGGGAAAGCTCGCGACCGCGCCTGCCGAGCTCGACTTCGCGAGCGCAGCGGCCGAGCGGATCGCGGCACCCGGACGCCCGGCCGAGCTCGCGATCGTGCCCGGCCGCAAGGCGCGTGTACCACCGGTCGCGGGGATGCGCGATCCGACGCAGCGCGCGCGCATTCTGCATGCACTCGCGAACCACGAGCTGCAAGCGATCGAGCTGTTCGCGTGGGCGGTGCTCGCGTTTCCCGACACGCCGGTCGCGTTTCGCCGCGGCCTCCTCGCGATCGTCAGCGACGAACAGCGCCATCTCCAGCTCTACCTCGACCGGCTGGTCGCGCATGGCATGCAGTTCGGCGATTGTCCGGTAACCGGACACTTCTGGAACAAGCTCGACCACCTCTCCGGTCCGCTCGAGTTCGTGTGCGCGATGGGGCTCACGTTCGAGCAAGCGAACCTCGACTTTGCCGGCGACTACGCGACCGCCGCGCGGGCGGTCGGCGACACCACGACCGCCGACGCGCTCGCGCAGGTCCACGCCGACGAGATCAGCCACGTCCATTTCGGCTGGGTGTGGCTGCGCCGGTTCGCCGGCGAGGACGCGGGACCGTTCGACGCGTGGCGGATCTACAACGAGCACGTCAAGTTCCCGCTCGGCCCCAAGCGCGCTCGCGGAGCTCGACTCGATCGCGACGCGCGCCGACGCGCCGGCATCGATGAAGCGTTCATCGCCGCGCTCGCCGAGATCGAGCCGACCCGACCCAGTGGCGAGCCGCGATGATCATCTGGGCGAACCTAGATCAGGAGGCGAGATGGGCTGGCATCCAGCTCAAGCCCGACGTGATCAAGCTGATCCGCGGCCTGTCCGATCAACTCGCCGCCCTCGCCCCGGCGGGCGAACCGCTCGAGCTGTGGCGGCCAGGCGATGGAGCGCCGCCGCGCTGGGACCTCGCGTGGGCCGATCCCGACGCGAAGGCGGTCAACGATCGTCGGTTCGCGCTCGGCCTTGGCTTCGCGCTCCCCGGCGCGCGCGTCGTGAGCTCGCTCGCGGAGCTCGACGCGCATATCACCGAGCTCGGGCCCATCGCCTGGGTGTGCAAAGCGCCGTGGACCGCAGCCGGTCGCGACCGCTGCCTCGGCGAAGGTGCGCCGACCGCAGACCGGCGGACCCGGATCGAGCGCCTACTCGCCAGCTTCGGCGCACTCGTGTTCGAGCCGTGGCTCGATCGCATCCTCGATGTCGGCGTCTGCGCGTCGATCGATCGCGCCGGCGCGGTCACCGCCCATCCACCGCATCAGCTGCGGACGACGCCGCACGGCGGCTTCGCGGGGATCGATCTCGCTCCACCCGCGCTCGAACCGGCCGAGCTCGACCAACTCGCTGCAGCGGTGACCGCCGCGGGCGCGGCACTCCATCGCGCGGGCTACGCCGGGCCGTTCGGCATCGACGCGTTCGCCTATCGCGTGCGCAGCACCGTCGAAGGGCGGGGCGGTTCGATCGAGCGCAGCTTCCACCCGCTGTGCGAGCTCAACGCGCGCCACACGTTTGGCCACGTCGCCCGCGGCTACGCGTTACGCGCCGCTACTTGAGGTGCTGAGGCAGACCCTTGAACGGATCGGTGACCTCGGGCCGGCCCACGATCTTGCGACCATCGCCGGGCACGAGCGCTATCGCCGGCGCTGGCGGCTTGACCTTGACGACGATCGGCACGTCGATCACGCACGTCACCTGGCGTTCGCCACCCTTGTGACCGGTGACCGTCGTACGGGCGCACTTGGTCGTCGGCTGTGCAGCCGCGGTTGCAACCAGCCCGAACACCGCGATGACCCCGATGAGTCGTTTCATCCGCGTACTATGAGCGACGAGCCTCGACCGTGCCATCGCGAGTTGGCGGGGCGATTCGACCCGCCGGCGTGAGACCGAAGTAATGGACGTGCGCCCGCCGAATTCGGACGATATCGTTCCGCCATGGCCGACCTCGATCGGGTTATCGACGCCTGTCGCGCCGCGCTGGATCGTCGAGGAGGCGTCGTCGTCTTGACCGGCGCAGGGGTCAGCGCCGAAAGCGGGATCCCGACGTTCCGCGGTAAAGAGGGCTACTGGACGGTCGGCGCACGCGAGTACCACCCGCAGGAGCTCGCGACGTTCGAAGCGTTCGGACAGATGCCGTGGGACGTGTGGGCTTGGTACCTCTATCGTCGCGGCGTCTGCCGGCGCGCCGACCCGAACCCCGGCCACCGCGCGCTCGTCCGCCTCGATGCTGCGCTCGGCGATCGGTTCGCGCTTGTCACCCAGAACGTCGACGGTCTGCACCGCCGCGCTGGCAGCCCGAGCGCGCGCACGTTCCCGATCCACGGCGACATCGACATCATGCGCTGCGCCGCCGAGTGCGCGCCCGAGCTGTGGCCGATTCCGGAGGCTGTGCCGTCGCTCGACCGTGGCGAGCCGGTGACAGATGAGATCCGCGCCCTGCTCCAGTGCCCGCGCTGCCACGGTCCGGGTCGGCCGCACGTACTGTGGTTCGACGAGACCTATGACGAGCGCCGGTTCTTCCTCGACTCCACGCGCCGGCTCGCCGCCGAGGCAGCCCTGCTCGTGATCGCGGGGACGTCGGCGCAGACCAACCTGCCCTGGCAGATCGTCTCGCTCGCGGCAAAGGGCGGTGCCACGATCGTCGACATCAACGTCGAGCCGAACCCGTTCGGTGACATCGCAGCGCGGACCGGTGGCGAGGTCCGCGCGCCGTCCGCGATCGCCTTGCCCGCGATCGTCGATGCGCTGATCTCGCCGTCGTAAAGCGGCTCAGCCCTTTACACCTGTGTCGCGTTTCGGCAGGGTGAACCTCGATGTCCTCGCCCGATGACAGCACGCCGGTGCCGCGCGAAGTCAGCGCGATCAGCGAGGTAACGGGCGAAGTGACCGTCCTGCCGCCCGAAGAGGCGAGCAAGGTCATCGACGAGATCAAGGCAGTCGCCGAGAGCCGCGGCGAGGACTCCGATGTCGTCGAGCTGGTCGAGCTGCGGCCGAGCGGGATGATCCCGGCGATCGACGCGGCCGCCGCGCTGGCCGCGAGCGACGAGGAGCTCGGCAGCGACGAGCTGCGCGATGCGTGGCCTTTGCTCGACCTCGACGAGCGCGGCGATGGCCTGCGCGTGTTGCCGCGCGAGGATGCTGAAGAGTTCTTCATCTCGCTGATCCCGAGCGACCAGTCGGCGCTGCTCGTCCACTTCCGGGCCGGCCAACGCCGCCAGTGGATGCGGCTGCTCGAGCCCGACGACGTCGCCGACGTCATCCAGGCCACGCCCGAAGAGCATCGCAAGATGTTGCTCGCGTTGCTCGACGAGCCGACGCGCAAAGAAGTCGTCGCGCTGATGCAGTACGCCGAAGACGAAGCCGGCGGCCTGATGTCGACGCGGTTCGCGCGGCTGCGCCCGCACATGACCGCGGACGAGGCGCTCAGCTACTTGCGCCGGCAAGCGCGCGCGAAGCTAGAGACGATCTACGTCGCGTACGTCACGGACAACGACCAGCACTTGCTCGGCGTCGTGTCGTTTCGCGATCTGTTCGCGGCCGAGCCGGCCAAGACGGTCGGCGAGATCATGACGACCGATGTCGTCCGGGTCACCGACGAGATGGATCAGGAGACGGTGTCGCGGATCTTCGCGGAGCACGATCTCAACGTCGTGCCGGTCGTCGACAGAGACGGCAAGATGAAGGGCATCGTGACGGTCGACGACATCGTCGACGTCGTCCAAGAAGAAGCGACCGAGGACATCCAGAAGTTCGGCGGTCTCGAAGCGTTGGACATGCCGTACCTCGCGTCGAGTCGGCGCGAGATGGTCAAGAAGCGCGCGCGCTGGCTGACGATCCTGCTGATCGGCGAGATGCTGACCGCAACCGCGCTCGGGTTCTTCCAGCACGAGCTCGACAAAGCGATCGTGCTGTCGCTGTTCCTGCCGTTGATCATCTCGAGCGGTGGCAACTCGGGCTCGCAGGCGACCACGCTGGTCATTCGCGCGATGGCGCTCGGCGAGGTCCGGCTCGCCGATTGGTTGCGCGTGTTCCGCCGCGAGATCCAGATGGGCGTCGTGCTCGGCGCGATCCTCGGCAGCGTCGCAGCGATCCGCGTGATCGTGTGGGGAGCGGCCGGCGCGTACGGGGGCTCGGCCGGTCAGCACTTCGTGTTGATGGGCATCACGGTCGCGATCAGCCTCGTCGGCTGCGTGATGTGGGGGACGTTGATGGGCGCGATGCTGCCGTTCGCGCTGCGCAAGGTCGGCGCCGACCCCGCGAGTGCATCGGCGCCGCTCGTCGCGACGCTGGTCGACGTCAGCGGCATCATCATCTACTTCACGATCGCGAGCACCGTGCTGACCGGCACCGTGATTCGCTCGGTGCCGGACGCGTGCGCGGTCGCAAACTCCGACGATATCGCGCAGGTGTTCCACGCGAGCTTCGAACGTCAGCCCGCCGGGAAGCCGCCGAGCGACAAGCTCAGCCGCTGCCTGTGGAAGCGCGACAAGATCGAGCTCGGCGTCCACACCGAGCTAACCGATCGCGACTCGTTCGAGGATGCGATGGAGACCCTGCCCGGCACGGTCAAGAAGATCACGATCGCCGGTGAGACCGCGTACTACGAAGCGAACGCGAGCGTGCTGTACTCGTTCAAGGGCGACACGAAGGTCGCGCTCAGCATCGCAGGTGCGACGACACCGACCGAGGCCGACGAGACCGCGCTTATGGCGAAGATCCTCGGCAAGCTCTGATCCCATGCTACGTTGAGTCGGCTTTGCTGGCGACGCGCGTGCTTCATTACCGCGACCCGGCCTCGGTCGTGCTCGGGCTCAAGCAGCTGCGGCGCCAAGGCCTGACCCCGCGCGGCCTCTTGTTCGTCGCGCTCGATCCCCGGGGCGAGACGTCGATCGCGATTCCGGAGGATGTCGATGCGGTCGCCGACATTCGCGTCGGCGACAAGCTCTCGCTCGTGCCGCCGTGGCAGGGCCGATACTTTCACTTCGACGCGATCCATCGCCTGCCCGGCGATAGCGTGCTGTGGAATGGCGACCGCCGGCTCGCCGACACCGGCTCGGCGCCCGAAGTCGCGTGCGCGATCTCGGAGTGGCTCAAAGGCGCCTCTGCGAAGAACGTGTTTCTCGGCTGCGCGCCGCATGTCCCGGGCTCGTGGTGGTCGCCTGACCATCGTTCGGTCGTCACCGATCTGCACTCGCTCGGCTATCTCGATTGCGTCGTGACCACGACCGGCGTGCTCGCGCGCAAGATCGACGACGGTCGGCTATTCCACCTCGCGTTCTCCGAGCTGCGCGCGCACGGAACTCCGACCCAAGGCTGGCAGGAAGTGTTTCGCTCCGACCTCGGAAACATCT
>CAZDGY010000259.1:0-8034 GCA_964504685.1 uncultured Kofleriaceae bacterium
CCGGCTCGGCGTTGTGGACCGGCTCCGTGGCGCCGTGCGAGCAGCCGAACAACGTCGCGAGCAGCGCTGCGAACCGCATCAGCGCAGCTTATCGAGGACTTCGTCGCGGGTCACGACGCCTCGGTCGACGAGCAAGCCAAGAAGGTTTCGCACGAGCTGCTCGTCGCGGGCGACCGCCGCCTCCAACGTCGAGATCCGCTCCTGGAGCGCTGCGATCTCGATATCGCGCGCCGTCACCTCGGGCACGGCCGGTCGGCGACCATGGCCGTAGTGGGCAGCGAGCGCACGCTCGATCATTTTCGGGCCGGCGAGGTGCGTGACGATCGCGAGCTGGGTGCGCAGCCGCAGCTCGTCGACGATGCCGAGGTTCGTCGGATCGGCCATCGCGATGTCGAGCGTCTTAGCGGTCTTGGCGAACGGCACGAGCATGAACTGTTGCGCGAGATCGCTCGGCACGAGCGCGAGCACCGCCGGATCGATCACGCGCGCATCGAGATCGACCGTCGCGAGCCCGAGCTGTTGCGACAACACGCGGACGAGCTCGTCTTCGCCGACCAGCTTCATGTCGACGAGCATGCGACCGAGCGATCCGCCCCAGCGGCGCTGCTCTTTGAGCGCCGAGGCGAGCGCGGCCTCGGTCAACGCGCCCGCCTCGATCAACAGCTCGCCGAGTTTCTTGCGCTCCATCAGTTCGATGGTACGACGACCGTCGCTTTGCCGGTCGCGGCGAGCGTGCCGAGGAACTCCGCGGACTGCTGTTCGGCCGCCGGAATCTCGAACACGACGAAGTGGCCGTCCGAGCCGGCCGCCATGTTGTATTGCGCGAGCACCGCGGTCGCGCCGTTCAGGTTGCCGGTGATCGGCGGCGCGAGGCTGGTGTTGCCGCGCAAGGTCAGGCCGTCGATGTCCATCTCGTTCGCGGTAACGACCTCGTTGCCGCCGATCGCGGTCGCGAACGCTTCGATCCCCGGGTTCGGGGCATACGTGTCGGTGTAGCCTTCGCTCTGGAAGATGTTGCGCGGCGCCATCTGCGTGCCATCGGGTCCGAGTTGCGGCTCGCGCGTGAAGTAGCGCCCGTAGTTCGCGGGATCGGCGCGCTCGATCCACATCTGAGCGAGCGCGAGCGTCGGGTTGTCCACGTCCACCGGATCGTCGCGGACGAGCGCGGTGACGAGCTGCGTGAGATCGACCGGCTGGGTCTTCAGCAACAGGCTCAGATAGAGCACGCCGCCCGCGCCGGATAGCACCGCGCCTTTGACCTGCGGCTCGTACGCGATGAAGCCGGGGCTGGTCTCGCTGCCCTGCGAATGGCCGAAGAACATCACGCGATCCGGATCAAACGTGATCGTGCGCGCGGTGTCGACGATCGACATGCCCATCGCGAGCCGGAGCTGCGACCACGCATCGGCGTAGCCCTGCAGCGCGTTGTCGCGGCCGGCGAACGGGTTCGAGAAGTTGTAGAACGCGACGCCCGGATCGGTGCCGGCTGGATCCCGCGGACCGTGTAGCACTTGGTCGGTCGAGATCACCGCGATGCCTTGCGCCGCGAGCCGGTCGGCGGTGCCGTCTTGAATAAACGACTGGAAGTCGCCGCCGGTGCCGTGTTGGTACAGCGCGATCGGCCAGCCGGTCGCCGGCGTCGCGCCGGGCGGCACGGTCAGCGCGAACCGCATCGTCTCGGTGCGCTGGACGATCGCGGTGTCGGTCGAATCGAACTGGATCTCGCCGCCGTCGTTGAGGTACGGCGGCGTACCGGTCTGGAAGTTCGGCGCCATGTAGCTGCCGGTCCACTCGGTCCATGTCGCGGTCGGGCCCGCGGTCACGACCGAGGTCGCGACTGGCATCGCGGTCGCGTACACCGCTCGGCGAATGCCGGGCGCCACGAACGTCGCGTGCTGGGTCGTGAACACCGCGGCGGAAACGATGGCTTTCGGATCCTCGTCGCCGGAGCTCGCGAGATACGAGCGCAGCGGCGAGTACGCGTCGCTCGCGCCGGTGTTGTCGCGCAGTTGCTCGAACTCGCTCTGCGCCACGATCGCGGTGCCGTCGGCCGCCTTGACGCGATTCGTGATGACGAGCGCGTAGACCGTGCCTTCGTCTAGCGTGAATCCCGGCACCGGGCGGACGACCAGCCGGTTCGGCCCGATCGTCTGCGTGCCATCCGGGCGGAAGTGCGCGATCACCGGCGTGCGCTTGCCGAGGTTCGGCGACGTCGCATCGATGTTGACGACGTAGACCGACGCGCCGGGTTGCGCCGAGGCCGCCTCGTCGGGCAGCGACGTCTGATCGAGCGGGCCATCGAACAGCGCGAACTCGGCGGCGTTGAGCGAGAACCCGTCGAGCACCTGCGCGTCCATCCGATACTCGTCGACGATCAGGCTGTTGGTCGGAAAGTTCGTCAGGTCGAGCGTGCCGTCGGCGTTGCGATGCAAGTCATTCGGAAACGGCAACGCGTAGAAGTCGCTGCCCTGCTGCTCGAACAACGCATGCGTTCCCGACGTCGAGTTGCACGCACCGACGACGGCGAGGCACGCGAGGACGTAACAGCGAGATGTCATGGCGCCGACACTAATCCCGGCCCGTCGACGTGCCAACGTGAAAACGCCGGTCCCGATTCGCCCCCTTGAACGCGCGTCGTCGCCGCGGTACCCCACTGCCGTGATCTTCGCCGAGACCGCAAGGACGGACGTGACGTGCTGGTGCGGCTGTGGGAAGCACTGGGCACTGAGCCGCGGTCGGCTCGCCCGCACGCCCGCCGTCGTGATCGCGACCCGGCACGGCGCCGAGCGCGTCGCCTGGATCGGGCTCGCGGTCGGCGGGAGCTGGGTCGCCCTGCGCAGCGCGCGGTCCGGCGAGCATGCGGCCGCGACGATCGTCGACCCCGATCAGTCGCCATTCGCCGCGCTCGGCCTTGCGGGAACGTGGTTGCCCCGCGCGCGCGTCATCGACGACTCGAAGCACAAGACCGGCGTGTTCGCGCTCCACGACGCGCTGCTGCCGGCGCACCCTGACCTGCGGGCGCTGTTCACCGAGCTCGGGCGCGACTACTCGTTCGCGATGCCCGACTGCGCGTTCGCGTTGCCCCCGGCGGAGCGTTCGCCCCGGACCTCGCAGAACTTCGCCGAGTGTGGAAGCCGCTTGTTCGTGCGAGCGCTTTTGCCGATCCCGATCAGCGACGGCAGCGAGCTTCGCATCGGGCTGTGGCACGAGGTGTCTGCCGAGCAGTTCTTCGCGGTGATGCGGGTGTTCTGGGACGACGCGGCCGAGTACATGCGGCAGCGCGTCGACGGGCAGGTCGAGAGCTCGCTCGAGATCGCCGGCCACGACGTACGAGGCGCGCGCGTCACGCTCGGGGCCCGTTCAGCGGACCAGTGCATGTTCGTGATATCGGCCACGCCTGACTGGCTGGCCGCGCTGCTGCGCGACGGGGTCTCGGCCGCCGCGCTGCCCGAGCTCGTCGCCGACTTCGAGCGAGTCATCGCGCGCCACGACCCGAAGGCGTGATCAGAACGCGAGGACGATCACGCCGCTGCCCGCGATCCCGCCGCCAGCCGCCGCCGTGATTTCGCCGACATCGCGATTCGACGTGCCGGTCTTGTAGAGCGCGACGCCCGCGGCCGCGACGACCAGCCCCGTGATCGACAGCGTGAGGCCGACTCGCTTGCGCTCGCGCTCGAGTGCGCCGACCCGGCCGCGAATCGGCTTGAGCAACAGGTTGTAAGCGGCGGTCTCTTCGGTCGCCTGATCGGGCAGCTTGTCCGGCACGTCGTTCAGCAGCTTCAGCGTCGCGAGCGTCGCGCCGGTGACCGCTTCGTTGACGGTGCAGACGTCGCAGCGCGATGAGTCTTGCGACAGCACGCGGCCGGTGTCGGTGCGGACCAGCGTCACCGTCCATCCGAAGCTCGTCCCCGCGCCCGACATCGCGACGAGCAACACGAGATCGGCGCGGGTCTGAGTACGGATCTCGTGCAGACACATGCCGACGAGGCAGCCCTCGGCCCACCGCGTCGAGTTCGCCATCAGCTCGTGCATCCGGGTGCGCGGCACGAGCCAGAACAGCTTGGTGTCGAGCTGCTGTTCGAGGTTCGCTTGAAACTGCGCCGCGACTTCCGGCGCGACGCCATCAACCCGCACGTCGAGGATGCCGATGATCCGGCGGTGGTCACTCGGATCGGGAATCGCCGGCCGGGGCGCGGTAGGCGGTGGCGCCGAGTGCTTGGGCGGCGCGGCAACCGCGGGCGCGACGGCGAGCGCGATCGCCACCGATGCCACGAGCAGGCGGGACGTTGTCACCAATCGTTAGGTTTCATCGATCTTGGCGATGAACTGCTTCATCAACCCGTCGATCATGAGGTTGCGGTCCGTGATCTGATACTTCCCGTCCCGCCAACCCGTCTGGACCTCGGTGTAGCGCGTGTCGCTGTCCGCGATCGCGGCCTTGTAGACCGAGACCTTCTTGATGATGTCTTTCTGGTTGCGCACGAAATACGCGACCATCGACGCTCCCGCGGCGACGCCGAGCACGAGGCCAAGCGGTCCGCCGAGCGCGTAGCGCAGCCCGATGCGAAGCGCGAGCAGGAGCCCGGCGCCGATCGCGACCTTCTTCGTGCCGGAGCCGTCGACGACCGAGTCCTTCGCCAACGCGAGCGAGGTCTGGCCCGAGGCGATGAGCAGCGCGATGAAGTTGCCCTTACGGGTCGTCCAGCTGCGGTCGTAGTACTCGCGGATCGCTTGCTTCAGGAACGCGTCGAACGAGGTGTAAATCCCCTGCGCGCCTGCCGCTGGTTCCTTCGAGGGCTCGGCCACCTCCGGAGGATAGCACCGTTCCCCGATATCGCGTTTGACAGGGGTAACGCCGTCGCACAGGATTCGAGGGCATGCGAACGAGCCCCGGAGCGGGATGCACGGTATGCGCGGTTTGCGCGCTATGCGGAATCGCGAGCGCTGATCTAGGCAGCGGCCGCGACAAGCTCATCGCCGGCGATTACAAGGGCGCGATCACGGACCTGTCGGCGGTCACCGGCAAGGACAAGCCGGCGGCGCGGTTACTGCTCGTGCGCGCGCAGACCGAGACCGGCGACTTCGCTGCGGCCGAAGCGACCGCGACCCCGCTCGCGGCGGCCAAGGACGCGGCCGGCGTCTGGGTCGACGCTCGGCTCGAGCTCGATCACGCGCGGACGTTGACCGGCCGAAGCGCCGATGCGCGGGCCGACCTCGAGCAGCTGTTGAAAGATCGTCCCGACGATCGCGCGGTGCGCACCGCGCTCGCCGAGCTGCGGTTCTGGCAAGGCGACACGGTCGATGCGAAGCAGCTGTTCGACGCGACGATCAAGGAGTTCGACGCGCACAAGATCGATCTAGATGATGCGATCCAGCTCTATCAGCTCGCCGAGGCCGCGAAGTACACCCAGCAGTTCGAGCTCGCGAACGATTCGTATCGCGCGGCGCTCAAGATCCAGCCGCCGCAGCATCCCGATCCGAAGCATCCGGTGCGGCCATTGGCCGAGCGGTTCTCGGAGGCCGGCGTCGCATGGGCCGATCTGTTCTCGCAGAAGTACGCGGCCGAGCCAGGCGGCCAGACGCTCGAAGAGGTGTTCAAGGTCAACCCGAACAACCCGGACGCGCACGCGGCGATGGCGGGGGTGTTGGTCGAGACGACCTATGACCTCGCGGCGGTCCGCCATCACCTCGACGCGGCGCTCGCGGTCAATCCCAAGAATGCTCGGGCGCTAAAGGTTCGCGCGTCGATCGAGATCGATCAGAACCAATGGGACGTCGCCGGCAAGACGCTCGATCAAGTGCTCGCGACCAACTCGCAGGATGTCGAAGCGCTCGCGATGCGGGCGACGATCAAATGGTTGCGCGACGACACCGCGGGCTACGAAGCGGCGCGCACGAAGGCGTTCTCCGTCGACAAAGCGTACGCGCAGTTCTATCGCATCGTCGCGCGGTCGGCGGTGCGCGAGCATCGCTACACCGAAGCGATCGAGCTCGAGAAGGAAGCGATCAAGCTCAAGCCCGATTTCTACGAGGCGATGGCGGGCGCCGGCCTCGGCTACTTGCGAATGGGGCTCGAGACCGAAGGGCTCGACTGGCTGCGCAAGTCGTTCCACGGCGACGGCTACAACGTGCGCGCGTTCAACACGCTCAACCTGTTCGATCGCCTGCCGCGCCAATACACGTTCGCGACGACTAAAGACTTCAAGATCCGGTACCACAACGAGGAGAAAGCGGCGCTCGCCCGCTACCTCGAGCCGACGATGGAGCGCGCGTTCGCCGACATGGTGAAGCGCTACGGCTTCACGCCGAAGACTCCGGTCACGCTCGAGCTCTACGCCGACAAGACCGATTACGCGGTGCGCACCGTCGGGTTGCCCGACATCGGCGCGCTCGGCGTGTGCTTCGGCCAAGTGATCACCGCGATGTCGCCCGCGACCGGCGACATCAACTGGGGAATGGTGCTGTGGCACGAGCTCGGCCACGTGTTTGCGATCCAGTTGTCGAACTCGCGCGTGCCGCGGTGGTTCACCGAGGGCCTATCGGAATACGAGACGCTGATCGCCCGCCCCGAGTGGCGACGCGAAAACGACGCAGATCTCTATGGCGCGGTCGTCGCCGGCACGCTGCCATCGATCGGCGACTTGAACTCGGAGTTCATGCAGCCGGATCAGAACGCGGTCGTCGTCGCGTATTTCCAATCGGCGGTCACGATCGAGTACCTCGCACAGACCTACGGGTTCCCGAAGATCGTCGAAGCGCTCAAGCTGTACGGCAAGGGCAAGGAGACGCCCGACGTGCTGCAAGCGATCACGGGCAAGACGATCGCGCAGCTCGACATCGATTTCCGCAAGTACCTCGACATCCGGCTCGCGCCGTACGCCGGCACGTTCAAGCTGCCGACCCGCGGGTTCGACGATCCGACCAAGCTCGAGATCGCCGCGGATGCCGCTCCGAAAGATGCGAAGGCACGCGCGAACCTAGCGCTCGCGTACACGTACGGGGGTGACGAAGAGAAAGCTGGAGTCGCGGCGCACGCCGCGCTCGCGCTCGATCCGAAGCAGCCGATCGCGCGCTACATCCTCGCCGAGATCGCGATGCACGAAGAAGACTTCGCATCGGCGAAACAACTCTACGCGGGGCTCGCCGCCGACGGTCATGATAGCTACGACTTGCGCACGCAGCTCGCGCGGATCGCGGAGAACGAGCACGACGTCGCCGAATTCGAGAAGCAGCTGTGCGCGGCGAAGAAGCTCGATCCCGAGCGCAGCTATCCGTATCAAGCGCTGGCCGAGCTCTACAAGAAGCAAGGAGCGGTCGACAAGCAGCTCCCCGAGCTCGAGCACTACGCGTACATCGAGCAGATGGAGCTGTCACCGCTCAAGGAGCTCGTCATCGGTTACGCCAAGCTCGGCAAGTGGGCCAAGGTCCGCACGTACGGCGAGCTCGCGACGTTCATCAACCCACAAGACGCCGACATCATGCAGGGCCTCGGGCGCGCCTATCTCGAGCTCGGCGACGGCAACCGCGCGCTCTACACCTACGACACCGCGCTGGTCGCGAATCCGCTGCCGCGCCGTCCCGCGCTAATCCAGCTCGGTCGCGCGAAAGCGTTTGTCGCACTCGGCAAGCCGCGCGATGCAAAAGCGGCGATCGGCCTCGCGATGCAGACCGAGCCCGAGAACGCCGAGGTGCTCGAGCTCAAGGCGAAGCTGCGGTAACCTGCGGCACCGCACGCGCTAGATCGTCGGCGCGGGAGACTGGCTTACCCGCGAGCGGCCGGTCGCGGTCGTCAGCGTGCCGAGCACGGTGTCGGGGCTCGGGCGAACCGCATCGTAGCCCGCGAGCGAGTCGAGCTCGAGCAGCTCGACCGAACCCGCCGTCAGCGTGCCGCCGGTGATCGCGAGCTCGGCCGGCAACGCCGGCAACGTCAGCATGGTCGGATCCGGGCCGTAGACCGTCCACTCGACGCTCGTCGAGCCGCCGGTGATAAACGACAGCGTCGCGATCGCGAAATCCGGTGCGTCGCCGCTCGTG
>CAZDGY010000260.1:0-8031 GCA_964504685.1 uncultured Kofleriaceae bacterium
GCTGCAGAGCGCGTTCGATCGTCGCCTGCATCAGCGATCGCTCGCCGGCGAGCACGGCGAACTGTTTGGGCAAGTCACATCCGTACAGGGCCCGGGTCAGCGATTGCAGCCGGCTGCCTTCGCCACCCGCGAGGACAACCACGTGCGGTTGTTCGATCATGCCGTCGCTGATTGCAGGGCACGGGCCAGCGCAACGCGCCGGGTGGCACGAGCGAGCGCGCAAGGTCTGCGGGCCGCGGCTCCCGAGGATGCACGGCTTGCGCGATCTCTCACGCAGCGTTCATGGACTCGAGTGCTTCGACGCGGTCGGACATCTCCGCGGCGTGCTCCGGAAACGACGAGGCGGGCGAAGTCTCGTGGTCGAACGAGCTCAGCTTGACGACCTTCGCGGTCACCGCCTGGAGCGACGCCGTGGCGAGCTCGACTCGCGCACGGACGCGATCTCGACGTCCGAGCAGCTCGGTCACCGTGGACAGCAGCTTGATCTTCGAGTCGGCAGCCGCAGTAAAGGCGCGGGAGGCCTCGGCGTCGGCGGTGGCCGCGGCTTGCTTGCGGAGGCGAGCGGTCTCGGCGACGAGCGCATCGCGATCGTGTGTCGCGAGGTAGCCATGGGCGGCGTTCGTCGTCCGCGCGAGCTGACCACACTCGATCACGGTGTCTCGACTGCTGTCGACGAGTGAAATCGACAGCGGAGAACAATCACAGCGAGCATTCAAAGCGGCCGCGAGCTCGGTGTGCGCGGTCAACAGTGCTCGGTAAGCGAGACCGACGTCGCGATCGGCGATCTCGCGTGGATCGATCGTCTCCGCGGTTTGTCGCCGCGTCGGGATGGCCCCCAGCGCGATGAAGCCGCCGATGATAGCGCCGAGCATCCAGAACGACGTCAGCGGCAAGGAGGCGACGACGCACGTCACCCCGATCAACGCCGCGAAGCCGATGCTCACGACCACCGCGGGTTTGGCCCGATCTGCGAGCGACGGAACGAAACAGCACGTGGCGTCATGGATCGGCACGAGCGCGGTGCTCCGTGGCTCGAGCTTGGTCGGAGACGACATCATGGGCTCGCTCGGTGCAGCTGCTGCGCCAACCTCGGCTCGTTCAAACGCGCCGACCGTCGCAGATCCTGCGCGAGCATTCATCAGTCCCGCAGTCCCTGCGCACCGGGCAACAAGCCGGCGCCCGCCGTCTGATCGAGGATGTCCGCGGCGAGAGTCGCGAGCACGGCGAAGCCCAGGTCGGAGTGATCTTCGAGCACGTCGAGCAAGGCCGCTTGCGGGCTCGCTAGCGCGCGCACGAGCGTGACCGCCTCGAGCGTCTCCGGATGCGAATGACCCGCTAGCGTCTCGAGCAGACCGAGCGTGTTCCCCGCGCGAAGCGGCGGCATCTCGGCGGAGCTCGAAGCGCGAGCACTACCCTCCACGATGATGTACGAGCTCGTCGCGAGCTCCCCGGCTCGCACGACGGTGGTGCCGCTCGGCCAGGTCATTTCCGTCGAGGCGTGTGCAAGACTCGTAAGGGCTCGGATGCGTGCGCCGGCGAACGGTGCCTGACGCCGCAGCAGAAGGAGACGGTCCACCAAGCCGAGTGGATCCGAGGTGTCGAGTGCCTGGTTGTCGACCGAGGTCTGCGGCCTCGCGATGGCGAGCCCCGCGACCGCACGCAGCGTCGCGACGAGAAGGCCAAAGTTGTCGTCGAGGACATCGAACAAGTCTTCGGCGTCGAGTCGCAGCGCCTTCGTTCGGGTGACCGCGCGTACATCGGCTGGCGACGGACGACCGGCAAGTAGCTCCAGGCCTCCGACGATATCGCCCGCGGCATATGACGCGCCTCCCGGCGCGGCGAGCGACCCTTCGATGACGAAGGACATCGCGGCGCGCGCGGGCTCCAAACGATCCCCCGGTTCGAGCCATGACTCGACGACGTTCTGCGCGAGCGTCGCCAGCTCGGCGAGCTCCACGCCGTCGAACAACGAGAACCGCTTCAGCGCGACGACGCGTCGCAGGACTCGCACATCGAGATCATGGTCGAGCATCGAGCCTCCCGATCGCCTGATCGAACGCCCGTGCGACGAGCACCGGCGAGGGTATTGCCCGCAAGCGGGCGAGGTCGGACCGAAGCGCGACCAAGTGACGCTCCCCGACGTGATAGGCCGCGACACAGCGTACCGACTCGCTGCGGTCCTCGAGCAAGGTCGCGAGCAACTGCTGATACGTCGCGAGCCCGCCGGGATCGAGCTTACCCAGGCGGCGCAGATCGGCGGGCGATCTAGCATCGAGCAACTCGACCAGCGGGCGCCGTACCGCGGGCGGCGCGCTGGCTTCCAGAATCTCGCGCGCTGCGCTGCGCCGTGCCTCGTCGTTGTCGAGCAACGCGTCGTGCACGCTGCGCAGGCCGGCTCGCGGGTGGAGAATGCCGAGCGCGCGGAACACGTGCTCGAGACAGTCCTCGTACTCTTCGCGCAACAGGTCGATGATCAAGGTCGAGTCCTTCGTGTCGGCGCGGGACAGGTCGCGAAAGGCATCGGCGAGCGACGCATAGCGAGCAGCGTCGGTGACGGAGCGGACCGCGAACGCTCGGACGGCTCCGCTATCGATCCGCAGCGTCGGATCGGCGTTCCTCATGCGGCCGAGCGCGCGCAGGAGCTTGTGCAACGTGGTGCTGTCAGATTCCTTAGCGAGCCATGCGACGAGCGCCGCAGCGGCGCGCCGCGAGCCAAACCGACTGATCGTGCGCGGCAAGTGTTGCCGCACTGCGAGGGGTGTACGCGAGTCCTCGAGTGCGGAGATCAGGCGATCGAGCCCGCGGCGTCCTGCACCGAGGAAGATCCGCCGCACGTCGCCGCGCGCCCATGGATAAGCGAGCAGACCGAGCAGTCGATCGAGATCCGCTTGCTCCGGGGCGAGCGAAAGCACGTGAACGACCGCGCGCACGACTTCGGGCTCGTGCGGTGGAAGCAACTCGTACAGCATGCCGCGCAGGCGAAGGTCGGGAAGATGCGACGACGCATGGGCGAGCGCCAGGCGCTCGGCGGTCGAGCCTCCGACCATGTGAGAGATCGTCGTCGTGGCGGCGTCACCAAATTCGGGATCGTCGATCGAGGCGACCGCAGCGGCGGCACGCAACCGCGGATCGGGATCGGCGAGCCGCGCGAGCCGCTGCGCGCGATAGGTGATCGAGCCGGCGGTCGCTGCGAGCGCCGCCGCCCGGATCTCGACATCTTCATGTTCGAGCAGGTGGGCGAGCGCGTGAGCGACGTCCGACCGCGAGTCGTGCTCGAGGATCGCGAGCGCGCGCAGCACCACTGCCGGACTGCGGTGATAGAGGACGAGTGCCGGGATCCGAGCGCGGCCGGCGAGCAGCTCCAGCGCCGTGAGCGCTTCGGTTTCGTCCGGGCTCGACAGCGCCTCGACGAGCAGCTCCTCGGTCTCGGCATCGAACGCCGGGATCGCCACATCTCGCTCGATCTCGCGAGCTCGCAACATCTCGCGAAACTGACCGAGATAGGCGCGATGGACCACACGCGTACCGGCGAGCCAGACCACCGAGGTCGCCGCGACGATGGCCGCGAGGATCGTCGTGACGCCGACCGAACCGCTCAACGCGAACGCCGCGACTGCAGCAATAGCCTCGCCGCCGCGCAACACGATCGCGTCCGCGATCGGCTTCCAGCTATCTCGGATCCTGGCTGGAATCGGCAAGTACAGCAACTCGGACGTGACGCGGTGCAAGCTGTGGCGGAGACCGCCGTCGCCGAGCTTGAGCACGAGCACGGCGAGCAGCGCTCCGGTGAACGCGAAGCCGAGTCCAGCCGTCGCGAGAATCGCGGGTAACACGATGAGCGTACCGCCGACCCCCCACGTCGCGAGCAGGCTGCGCGTGACCAACAACTGAATGACAAGCGAGAGTGCGTTCAGGCCCGCATAGATCGCACCGAACGTCGTCGCGAGGTCGGCCGCCGCGACATGCTGCGCGATCGTCCGCTTGAACAATAGATCGCCCAGCGTGAGTGCGACGGTCGACACGAGGCCGAACGCGATCAGCACGCCGACGTAACGCCGCGTTGCGACCGAGAGTCTCTCCGAACGTCCCGCATGCGGACGAGGGTCGTCGAGTAGCTTGCGCGGCGCGAACAGGACCGCGCACCCGGCGGCAGCGGCATACGCGATCGCGCCTACCGCCACTATCCCGGTCGCCGTGAGGACGTGGCCCAAGCCGCCGGCGAGAAGCGACCCGACGATCGCTCCGATCACACCACCGGCGCCGATCGTAGCGAACGCGCGCTTTGCCTGACCGATGCGCAAGCTGCGATCGAGCAACGTCCAGAAGCTCGGGACGACGAGCGTCGCTACCAGCCCCGTCCAGACGTAGAACGCGAACACCGCGCGAGACGAGTTGGCGACCGCGATCGCGAATCCTGTCGTGCCGAGCGCGGCAGCAACGAGGAATACGACCAGGACGCGGCGAGCATCTCGCACTCCCATCCAGCGCCGGAGGACCGAGAACGCGGCGAGCGCGACACAAGCCATCGCGAGGTATACCCAAGCGAGCTCGTCCGGTCCGAGTCGAGCCAGGAACAGTGCGTCGCGAGCGGTCTCGAGGATCGTGTGCGCGACCATGATCGCGAACAGCACGACCGCCGGAGCGAGCACGTCGCGCCCGAGGATGCGTTGCAAGAACGTCATCGCCGCCAGAGACCGATCACGCGCGGCAGGCCGGTGTCGGGATGGAGCGCGAGATGGACGTCGGTCTCTCCCGCGAACGTGGGGCGCGAGGTCACGACGCGAAGGATCGTGTATCCGTGATCATCGATCGGCGACGCGATCGGCACGATCGCGCAGGTGTGCCCCGTCGGGTCCGCGCTAACGCTGGTCGGCGGTGCAAGCTGGTCGCTTCGCTCGCCGTAGGCCGTGATCGTGTAGCGGGCCTCACTGGCGAGCTGGTTCGTGATCGCGAGGTCGTCGAAGCAGAGTCCGGTGCCACCCTCGGTCGCGAACGCGGTGAAGCGGTCGAGCGGGTTCACGCGCGCGAACCAGTACGCGATTGTGGCGTGCCGTCGCGCGAGCAGAGTGTCGACGATGTAATCGCGCGCCGCGCTATCGTGGAGCCGCGCGGCGTCGACCGCAGCAGCGATCTGGTCGCGCGTCAGCTGCGCCACGATCTTGGCTCCCCAGAACTTGTCAAAGCGGTCGGCGGTCATGAACGGTAGGTACGCGGGCCAATCGGGATGCCAGTTTCCGGGATCGAACGTGCCTGCATCGAAGATCCCGATGTACGGCTTCGGATCGAGCGCTCGGTGATGCCAATCGCGGTCGAGCGCCCCCAGGGTCAGGAACGTTCGCGCCATGTCCGCGAAGTCGACGAGATAGGTGTGACCGCGTCGCCAATCGACCTGGAATAGCGCCATCGCGCCAAGGCTGCGGCCGAAATCGATGAAGTAGTGGCGCACGTAGTGCCGGCGCTCGTCGGTCGCATCCGTCACCCAGCTGTCGACGAAGTTTCCCTCCTGGACATCGACGTGGTCGAGCCACGCGAAGATCGAGTACGCACCGCGCAGGTCGCGCCGCAGCTCGTGCGGGATGCGATCGTTCGGGTCATCGGTACGAACGCCTTCGCTCGGATGGCCCCCGATGGTCTTGCCGTTGATCCAGCGCGACACCAAGCCGCGAATCCGCCCGTCCTTGCCGTGGTCGATCTGAGCGAGTCGGCGCTCGAGCTCCTTGCGATCGAGGGCTCCTTTGCGCGAGCCGTCGGTGTTTTTGATCACCGCATCGGGTGACACGACGAGGTCCTCGTCGCGAAAGTAGACGATCTGATCTTCGGGAACGTTGTAGCCGCTGGCCCACAGCAGGCGGTTGACGATCACGTCGAACGCGGTCTCGATCTCGGGACTCCCCGCATCGTCGAACTTGAGCACGTACTTGATCCCGCGCGCGTCGGTGATCATGAACCCGATCGATGCGCCACCGGCCTTGGTGCTGCGCACGGTCCATGGGCGATGGAGCTCGGGGCTATCGGCGGTCAACGGGCCGTTGCGAACCTCGTCTGCCGACATTTCACGCACGCCGATCCGATTCGTGAACCACGTCGAGTCAGGCACCTCGTCGATCGAATTGACACCCGACGCACGCTGCGGGCGCGGCAGCTCCAGCGCCCGCGGAAGACGACGCGAGAGAATGCCATCGAGGTTGTAGAGCATCGGATAGAACACGCGCGTCTGCGGTGGCTTCGCGACATCGCGCCGATCGTTCACCGCGGTAACGGGTTGCGCGTTCGCAAACCGCACGGCGGGGAGCTTGGATGACGAGCCACAGGCCGCGAGGACCACAACGGCGGCGAGTTGTAGCAGCCTCGAGCTCATCGCCACCTCGGCCGGTTGTCGAACACCGGATTAAACGAAACGTTGAGAAACACCCCGCCATCGATCGAAGAGGACGCGCTCGCCTCGAACAGGAAGTGCGAATCGTCATAGATATCGAGCGCCACGCCATAGCCGACGCGGATGTGATCGGCGCTGATCGCCGACAGCGACGAATACACGCGTCCGGCATCGACATAGAGCGCGGCGTCGAACCAGTGCGCGAGATCCCAGATGTACTCGGCCGAGCCGAGCATCGAGACGCGGTCGCGAAATCTCGCGAAGTCGTAGCCGCGCAGAAAGTCACCGCCGCCCAGCATCGGCAGCTCGGTAAACGGCACCTCAGACGTGGAGCCGCTGACCGCCTCGCCGCGTGCGCGCAGCGCGAGGAGCCGTGGCCCGGTTCCCAAACGGATGAAGGTCTGCAGCTCGCCACTGCCCCGCCAGAAGTCGGCGCTACCGTCGAGCTCGTGCACCCGCCCGACCGACACGGCGGCGAGCCATCCCTCCGCGTGCAGGTCGTGCGGTTCCCACATCGAGGCGCGGCGGCGCGTATCGACACGCAACTCGAGCTCGCCGTAAAGGTTTGCAAAGCCGGTCCAACCGATCAGGCCAGCGGGCGAGTAGATCTCGTCGATCGCCGGACCGTCCTGGCTGCGCTCGAACGCGTGATCGGCATATGCGCCGGTGAACCGGACGTGCATGTCGTCGACGATGCGCGTGTCCGCATACGCCGCTACGCGAGCCTCCTGGTAACGATATCGGGTCGACGTCGCGAGTCCATCGCTGCGCGGATCGACGGGCATCGATGGCGGTGGCGTGAGGTTGGCGTTGCCGATTCCGAAGAACGGGTCTTGCGGGCGGCGATCGAACGAGCCTTCCGTGCCGAGTTGGAGGCGGCCGAGGCGATGCCCCGTGTTGAGCTGCGCGAGTAGGCTCTCGTGATAGTGCTCTCCGTCGATCTCGCCGGTTGTCGCCTGCACCGCGAGCGTCTCGCCGGCGCCGAACAGCTGGTGATCGGAGAACCGCGCGCCGGCCGTGATGCCGTATCCGCTCGCGTACGTACCGGTGGGATACAGCCCGATCGTCCGATCGGCGTTGTAGAACGTGCGGTAGTAGAGCTCGTCGATGTGGTACCGGTCTTCGGCCCACACTCCGGCGCGCAGCGGTGCGAACGCGACCTCGAGGACGAGCTTCGGTAGATACAGCGCGCCACGTCCGATGCGGCGGCCAACCGAGTCGGTCGGTAGCGGATCGGTGCGGCCGCTCTCGTCGCCCGGCAGTGGCTCCGGCGCTGCGTCGGAATCGGTGAGCTCGGGCTGCGGCAACGCCGGTTGGGTCTCGCGTGCCGGCTCGGTCGCCTGCGATGGTGTCTCGCCGGTCGCGACGGGTTCGGCCCAAGCGCCGATCGGCGCGATCACCGTTGCGATGATCAGCGTCGCGCGCATCACGCGAGCCTCGCGACGGCATCTGCGTGATCACGGCTGATCGCAACATGCCGCCGTGCGATCCGGTAGGCGACCACGAGCCAGACGGCGACGAGCGCGATGTTCGTCACGGCGAGCTCGCGCGGGCTCAGGCCGAGGAGATGGATACCACCCCACACGACGAGCGCAGAGAGCGTATCGCCAGCGCGCACCACGAACGTGTCGATCGCGGCCTTCGCCTTGTACTTC
>CAZDGY010000261.1:0-8020 GCA_964504685.1 uncultured Kofleriaceae bacterium
ACCGAACCGCGCTGCTCTCGGCGCTCGGATCCACGACCTGGCGAGCGGCGTCACCGCGGTCTTCGACGTCCGGATCGCGGCCGGTCGTACGTTCTACAAGCAACTCGGCGCGGGCGAGCAACTCGCGAAGCTGTACGTTCGCGACACTGCCGGCGATCGCGTGCTGGTCGATCCCGAGCAGCTCTCGGCGAGCGATCCGTCGAAAGGCCACGCCGCGCTCGAGGCGTACTCGGTCGCCCCGGATGGCGGGCACGTCGCGTACGTGATCTCGCGCGGCGGCGGCGAGGTCGGCGTGCTGCACGTGCTCGATGTCGCGACTGGCGCGGAGCTATCCGACGCGATCGAGCGAATCTGGGGCGAGGGTGCGGCAGCGTGGTTGCCCGACGGCAAGCGGTTCTTCTACACCCAGCTCGCGGTGCCGACCGCCGGCGTCGATCCAATGCTGGGTATGGTCGCGCGGCTGCATCGCCTCGGCGACCCGGTCGACCGCGACGTCACGATCCTCGGCCGCGACGCGGGGACCTCGTTGCCGCTCGCGCCCGAGGAATGGCCCGGGTTGTGGGCGTCGAGCGACGGCAACTGGGCGGTCGCGCAGATCGGCGGCGCGCACAACGAAGTGCGGATCGCGGTCGCGCGGATCGCGACGCTGGATCTCACCGGTGCGAGCAAGACGCCGTGGCGGATCGTCGCTGGTTATCCGGACGGCGTCGAATCCGCCGAGGTCCACGGCGACCGTTTGTACGTGCTGACGTTCGCCGGCGCGCCGAATCGCAAGCTGGTGTCGGTGCCGCTCGCGAACCCGAACCTCGCGCACGCTCGCATCGAGATCGCCGAGGATCCGGCCGCGACGTTGCACGACACGTGGAATGCGCACGATGGGTTGTACGTGCTCTCCCTCGCCGAAGGCCGCGCGCGACTCCGGCGGCTCGCATGGGGTGGCAAGACGCCGGTCGAAGTCGCGTTGCCGGAGCCCGGGTGGGTGCCCGACGGCGCGGTCGACCCGCATCGCGATGGCTTGACGTTTCAGCTCGAGACCTGGCTCGCGCCCGGCCGCTACTACACGACCGCAGGAGATCCTACGAAGGTCGCGCCGATTCACCTCGCATCGAGCTCGCCGGCGGACTTCTCCGCGATCGCGGTCGACGATGTCGAAGCGCCGAGCGCCGATGGCACGCAAGTTCCGCTCACGATCATTCACCGCAAGGATCTCGCGCTCGACGGCGCTCGGCCGACGTTGGTCGACGCCTACGGCGCCTACGGCGTGGCAGCGCTGCCCGGATTCAGCGCAACGCGGCTCGCGTGGCTCGAACGCGACGGCGTGATCGCGGTCGCCCACGTTCGCGGCGGCGGCGAGCGCGGCCGCAAGTGGCAAGACGATGGCTCGCGCGAGCACAAGCTCAACGGCGTCCACGACTTCATCGCGTGCGCCGAGTATCTCGTGGCCCATCATTATACGAACGCGACGAAGCTCGCCGCGCACGGCGCGAGCATGGGTGGCGTGTTGATCGGTCGCGTGCTGACCGAGCGCCCGGATTTGTTTGCTGCGGTGAGCATCGGCGTCGGCATCGTCAATCCGTTGCGCATCCTCGCGGCCGACAACGGCGCGAATCAGAAAGCCGAGCTCGGCGATCCCGAGACCGAAGCCGGCTACCGCTCGATCCTCGAGATGGATCCGTACCAGCACGTGAAGCCGGCGGAATATCCCGCGGTGTTATTCACGATCGGTCTCAACGATCACCGCGTCGCGCCGTGGATGACCGCGAAGCTCGCGGCCCGGCTGGACGCAGTCAAGACCGGTTTCAAGCCGATCATGATCCGGCTCGATGCCGACGCTGGCCATGGCATCGGCTCGACGCGCGACCAGGCGATCGCCGAACGCACGGATGTTTGGAGTTTTTTCCTCGCCGTACTCACAGTAGGCGGCGTCGATTGACGCGGGACATACCGTTCCTCGATGACTCGTTCCGCTCCGCGAGATATCCTCTGATGATGAGGACGATCGCCCTGCTTGCTGTGGTTGCTGGCTGCGCGCACTTCTCGTCGCCGGCGCCGGAGCCCGTCGACAAGATCTTCGTGGGCTACGTGCCGCACGGCATGCCCGGCTCGGTGGTCGGCCGGTTGAGTGATACGAGCGGCTCGCCGCTGATCGGAGCGACGATCGTCGCCGAAGCGCAAGACGAGCGCGCGACCGAGGCCGGGATCACGGACGAGCACGGCGCGTTCCGGATCTACGGCATGTCGCCGGGCCGCCGGCACGTCACGGTGTACTACGCGGACGACAAGCGCGACTTCGGCTGGGTCGATGTCGGCGCGAACGCGGTCACGATCGACGGCGCCCTCGCGATCGATCGCGATGCCGGTCCGATGGCCGAGCCGTGCACCGAGTGGCACCACTGCGGCGATCCGCTGATCAACATGTCGTCGACGATGACCGGCCTCAAGGTCGGCGCCGGCTCGCTCTAAGCGTTCCAGATCTCGGCTTCCGACGTTCCGAGCTCGGCGAGCTCGGTCGCGCGCAGGTTCGCTTCGTTCGCGCAGAAGAACTCGTCGAGCGGCGGCGGCGCGACCGACGTGCCAGCGAGCATCGCGTGGACTTGGCCGCGATGATGGATCTGATGCTCGAACAGATGCGAGAGCAGGCGCGTGACCGTCTCGTACTGGATCCCGGCGCGCCGCGAGATCGCGACCGGTTGATCGAGCTCGCCGTCGTTCAGCGATCGGCACAACGCGACGAGCCGACTATCGACTTCGTGTTGCGCCGCCGATAGCTCGGCGCAGCGCTCGAACGGCTGTTCCGGATCGAAGTAACGCCGTGCATCCGGCTCTGGCGCTGCGTTGCGGCGCCAATGCTCGAGCGCCGCGACATAGTACCAATCGACCGTGACGATGTGGTTGAGCGTCGCCTTGATCGACGGAAAGAAGCTCGTCCGAGTGGCGACGAGCTCCGCTTGCGACAGCCGATCGCACGCCGCGAGTAACCGATGGTTGGCCCACGCGTTCTGGTGCGCCATCGTGAACAGATGATGCGACAGCGTCATGACAGCGTCCGCGCGAACAACTCGAACAGCGTCTTGTAGTGGCGCTCGGCTTCGGCGGCGTTGTAGACCGGCATGTCGGTCGGCACCCAGCCGTGCTTCGCGTGAAATTGCTCGATCGTGAAATCGACCTTCGCATCGGTGAGCGCTTGCGCAAGCTGGTTTCGATCCTCGCCTTGCAAGTCGTCGGTCGACGGCGCGATGAACAGCTTCGCCTTGATCTGCGGCGCGAGCTTGTGCGGGCTATCCGGGGTGTCGGTGACGAGGCCGCCGGGATGATACGAGCCGCACGCGGCGATCTTCGCGCCGAAGCGACCAGCGGCGCACACCGAGAGCCGTCCGCCCATGCAGTAACCGGTCACGCCGATCGCGTTGCCTTTGACATCGGGCTGCGCGGCGAAGTGCGCGATGAACGCCTTGGTGTCGCGCATGACGTTGTCGACGCTCGCGATCTGCATGATCTTGCCGAACCAGGTGGTGCGCCACTCGGCGTCGCCGATCACCTTGGCCGGCACGAGCGGCTCGTATGGACCCATGCGGTAGAACACGTCCGGCAGCAACGTGTAGTAACCGGCCGCCGCGATGCGCTCCGCGATCTCGAGCTGCGACGGGCGAATCCCGATCCCGTCCATGAACACGAGCACGCCGGGCCACGGGCCCTTGCCGTCGGGCTTGAACACGTACGCAGGACACGTGCCGTCGTCGGTCTTGATCTCGATCTTCGAGTGCGCCATCGCGCGGACTTTACTCGAAGCGCGCGACAACCGGACAGTGGTCCGAGACCTCGTCGGTATAGATCGGACAACGTGCGGCTCACTCCTTAGTTGTACGCCGGTCGCCGCCAGACGCGATCGCCGCGGTGATGGTGATGACCGCCTCGGTTGCGCACGCGGTAGCTGCGCTGCGGCGGCGCAGCATCGTCGGCGTTGCTGTCTTGCTGCACCGGCGGATCGGCCCGACGTGCGGCGCCATCGCGGAACCCGACGAGCGCGCCGAGCCGCTGATACGAGCTCTGGGTCGCCTCACCGCTGCCGCAGTCGCGTTCGCTGTCCTCACCGCATGGCGCCTCGACGTCGACGAAGCGCCTCGCGCCACACTCCGCGCCGTAGTAGCTCATGATGTCGCCGCACAGCACCTCGTGATCGAGGCCGAGCACGTGGCCGATCTCGTGCGCCGTGGTCGCGCACAGGTTCTCGACATCGCGTTCGCCGGTGCCCACCTGCGAGAACACGTAGACCGTCGCGTCGCGGATCACCTCGCCGCTGTACGGGCCGACACCGTTCGTCGTCGAGTCGTCGAGCCCTAGTAGCGAAGCGGTGCCGCCGACGACCGCCGTGATGTAGGTGCCACGGGTGGGCGGAGCCTCGACCAGGTCGACCGCGAACGGCGCGTACTGCTGGCGCACGCACGCGACGACCCGGTTCCACACTCGATCGCCGCCGCCGAACCGCGGGATCTCGACTCCGTCCTCAGTAGTGCCACCATCGCGGTCGAGATAGACCGTGATCGGCGCGCGGGTGGCGGCGCCGGCGACGGTCGTGCTCGTGATCACAGCCAGGACGAGTGCGCGGACAGGGATCGGCATGAGGTCCTTCGGGACGGCTCGTGTTCGACGCCCACGTGTCGAGCGTATTGCGTTAAGAACCGTTGCATGGCTCTGCTCGTTGGCGATTCCGCGCGCCGTGCCCGCGAAGCGATCGACGCGGTCGCCGAGGCGCTGCGTGATCCGCCGCCGGACTGGCACGTCACCGCCACGCTCGCCGATGGCGACGCAGGGCTTGCCGTGTTTTACGGCTACCTACACGCCGCGACTCCCGATCGCGACTACGACACACTCGCGGCGCGCTACCTCGAGCGGGCGATCGATGCGCTCGCCGCCGAGCCGATGCCGGCGATGTTGCACCACGGTTATGTCGGCATCGCATGGGCGACCGAGCACCTGATCGGCCGCGTGATCGACGCCGATGGCGAGGATCTGAACGCTCCGATCGACGACGCGGTGCTGGCCGAGCTCGCGGCGCCGGCGTCGGCGACCGACTACGATCTGACCGGCGGCATCGTCGGAATCGGCGTCTATGCGCTCGAACGCGGCCCGAGAGACATCGCGCACGCGATGCTCGAACGGATCGTCGCGCGGCTCGATCGACTCGCCGAGCGCAAGCCCGACGGCATCGCTTGGCCACTGCCCGACGAGATGTTCGACGCCGATCTGCGAGCGCAGTATCCCGACGGCGCCTACAACCTGGGGCTCGCCCACGGTTCACCCGCGGTGATCGCACTGCTCGCTGCGTGTGTCGCGCGCGGCGTCTCGCCGGTGGTCGCTCGCGAGCTCGCCGAAGGCGCGGTTGCATGGTTGCTCGCCCGCGAGCTGCCGGAACATCGTTTCGCCGACTTCGTCCGCACCGGCGACAACGGTGTGCCGTCGCGGCTCGGCTGGTGTTACGGCGAGCTTTCGATCGCGACGGCGTTGCGCGAAGCCGGCCGTGCGATGGGCCGCGGCGATTGGCTCGATCACGCGCGGGTGCTCGCTCACGCGGCGGCCGCTCGACCGCGCGAGACGACCGGAGTGGTCGATGCGTGCTTGTGTCATGGCGCGGCCGGGCTGGGCGCGATGTTCGCGCGCGCCGCTAGCGTCGATCACGATCCAGTGCTCGAGAATGCAGCTCGCACGTGGTTCGAAGCGGCGCTCGATCTGCGCAAGGTCGACCCGGTAGGTGGTTTTGCGCCGCAGGTCGTAGACCCTGGACTTGCACCCGGCGTGGCGTCGGTCGGGATCGTGACCGGTGCGGCGGGCGTCGCGCTGGCGTTGCAGTCCGCGCTCGATGGGTCCAACCCCGCGTGGGATCGAGCTTTGATGCTGTCGGTCGCTCGCTAAAGAAAAAAACGCAGACGGATGAGCCGAAACGTCGGGATAGGGGCTCCTAGGTACGACTCGCGACGCTGACCTGGCGTCGTCACCCGGACCAACCTCACCTTTATTCGGAGCCTCCAATGAAGAAGATCAGCAACAAGAAGCTTTCCCTCGTGGCCTCGACCGTTCGCGTCCTCGACGGCGAGCAGCTGGATGCCGTTGGCGGCGCTGGCGGCGGCGCGCAGCCGACCACGACCGTGCTGCACCATGGCCGTAGCGTCAACGCAGCGGCGATCGTTTGTCGCCCGAGCGGCTTCCGCACGGCGATGTGCGTCCGCCCGCCGGCGAACGCCGCGACCCGGTAATCGCAACGTTCACTCGATCCTCCTCGGTGGTGACTCGGCGTCCTCGACAGGCGTCGAGTCAGCGTCGTTTCGGCAGGATCGCCTGCGCTGACGCCCCGGACGGAGAGGACCGCGATACATTGTTCGAGTGATGGACCGCGTGAGGGTCGCGCTACGGGCGGTGTCGGCGGCGGTCACCGCGATGTCCGAGACGACGACCGACTACGACCTGCTGCTCACGACGATCGCTCGCTCGGTGTCCGAGGTGCTGCATGGCACGTGCATCGTCATGCTGATCGGCGAGGACGGCCAGACGATCATTCCGGTCGCGATGCAGGACCCCGAGCGGTCGGTGATGGCTGCGTTCGCGACGATGTTGATGCGGCCGCGCGGCATGAGCGACGCGATGGTCGCGGCGGTCGCGAGCTCGGGCAAGACGCTGTTCATGCCGGTCGTCGATCTCGCGGAGCTGCAGGCGCGGGTGCCGGCCGACACGCTGACGTTCATGCAGACGATCCAGCTGCGCGGCATGATCGCCGTACCGCTGCGGGTTCGCGGCGAGTTACTCGGCGTACTGACCGTCATGCGCCATCGCGTCGAGCTGCCGCCGCTCGACGAGCTCGACCTCGAGCTGACCGAGCACCTCGCGAATCACGCCGCGCTCGCGCTCGCGAACGCGCGCATGTTCGGCCGCCTCCAGGCCGAGCACGTCGCCCGCGCCGACGCCGAGCAGGCGCTCGAGCATGTCGAGCAGCTGCGTCGCACCGAAGCTCGCGCACTCGAAGCGACGTCGTTTCTCGATGCGATCGTCGAGAACATCCCCGCGATGGTGTTCGTCAAAGAGGCCGACCGGTTGTCGTTCGTCCGGTTCAACCGCGCGGGTGAGCAGCTGCTCGGCGTGTCGCGCGACGAGCTCATGGGGAAGAACGACTACGACTTCTTCGACGCGAGCGAAGCTGACTTCTTCGTCGCGAAGGATCGCGAGACCTTGACCAACAAGGCGCTCGTCGACATTCCGGAAGAGCCGATCCAAACCCGCGACGGCCGGCGCTGGTTGCATACCAAGAAGGTGCCGATCGTCGACGCCGCCGGCGTGCCGCGCTTTCTACTCGGCATTTCGCATGACATCACCGATCGCAAGCGCGATATGGCTGTACTGCAGGCGGCAAAAGACACCGCTGAAGCCGCGAACCGCGAGCTCGAGGCGTTCAGTTACTCCGTCGCGCACGATCTGCGCGCGCCACTGCGTGCGATCGACGGGTTTAGCCAAGCGTTGCTCGAAGACTTCGCGCCGAAGCTCGGCGAGGTCGGTAAGCGCTACCTCGAACGCGTCCGGGTTTCGACCCAGCGCATGGGGGCGTTGATCGACGATCTCTTGCATCTGTCGCGGGTGACGCGCGCCGAGCTGCACTGGACCCCGGTGGACCTCGCGACGATCGCGCGCGCATCGATCGGCGTGCTGCAGCGAGCCGAACCGGACCGCGCGGTCGAAGTCGTGATCACCGGTGGCGTTCCGGCCGCTGGTGATCCGAAGCTGCTCGCGATCGCGTTCGATAACCTGCTCGGCAACGCGTGGAAGTTCACGTCGAAGCGCGATCGAGCGCGGATCGAAGTCGGCACGAAGCTCGAAGCGGGCCGTCCGGTCTACTATGTCAAAGATGATGGGGCCGGCTTCGATATGAAATACGCCGACAAGCTGTTCGGCGTGTTCCAACGGCTGCATTCCGAGCTCGAGTTTCCCGGTACCGGCATCGGCCTCGCGACGGTTCAGCGGATCGTCAATCGTCATG
>CAZDGY010000262.1:0-8018 GCA_964504685.1 uncultured Kofleriaceae bacterium
GTTCACCGGCACGGCCGACAACACCCGCGCGCCCGATCTCGTCTATCCGAACGATGGCGCGCTCGTTCCGCCGAATCTCGGCCGGCTCGAATTCCACTTCCATGCGGGCGCGGGCAACACGATCTTCGCGCTGTCGTTCGAGAACTCGGTGACCGACATCACCGTCTATCTCCAGTGCACGCTGCCGTTGAACGGCGGCTGCATCTACGAGCCCGACGCGCAGCTGTGGAGCTGGTTGTCGAACACGAACCGCGCCGCCGATCCGGTGATGTGGTCGCTGAAGGGCACGGACGCGACCGGAGCGACCTACGGCACGTCGACCGCGATGAAGCTCGGCTTTACGTTCGAAGACGTATCGGGTGGCATCTACTACTGGACCACGACGACGCAGGCGATCATGCGCTACGACTTCGCGTCGACGACCCAGACCCAGGCGGTCAAGTACGCCGGCACCGAGCTCGAGGGCACCTGCATCGGCTGCCATGCACTCTCGCGCGACGGGACCAAGCTCGTCGCCGAGGTCAACGGCCAGAACGACGGCCGAACCGCGCTTGTCGACGTCGCGACGAAGAACGTGATGAACCAGTTCGGCACGACGCCGAAGACGATGTTCGAGACGTGGAACCCGACCGGCACCCAGTACGCCGCGGTCTACGGCGACAACGGCGCGACGAACTACAACCTGATGGTGATCAACGGCAACGACGCCACGATGGTGTCGACGATCGATGTCGGCGGCACCGCGACGAATCCGACCGATCATCCCGACTGGTCGCTCGACGGCTCGCGGATCGCGTATGTGCGGGTCGGCATCGCGGGCACGATGCAACGGATGTGGAACGGCAGCATCTATCAAGTCGACGCGGCGGGCGGCACGCCGGAGCTGCTCGTCGGCGCGCCGGACAACCTGCACAACGAGTACTACCCGGCCTATGCGCCGGACGGCAGGCTGATGGTCTACGACGAGGCGACCTGCACGTCGGGCACGACCAAGGGCACCGAATGCGAGGCCGATACGAGCCCGACCGCGACGCTCAAGGCAATCGATTCGACCGCAGCGAGTCCGACCCCGGTCGTGCTCGCGAACGCGAACCTCCCGGGCCTTGCAGACGGCGCGAACACCGCGCTGACCAACTCGTTCCCGAAGTGGAACCCGTTCGTGTTCGACAAGACGGCCGCGGGCGGTCACATCGCGTGGATCACGTTCTCGTCGAAGCGGATGTACGGCTTGCGCTCGCCCGGCAGCGGCACGCTGCTATGGATGGCGGCGATCGACCTCGACGCACCCGCCGGCACTGACCCGAGCTCGATCGCGTTCGCGTTGCCGTTTCAAGACGTCACGACGTCGAACCACATCGCGCAGTGGACGACGCAGATCGTCCAGATCCAGTAGTCAACTCGAGCGACGGCGGTCCGGTTACGCGAGCGAGAACTCGAAGCCCTGCTTGGTCAGCCGGTCGTACTTCCTGCGATCGAAGCGATAGAGCCGCGCCGCGCGGTGACGAACCCCTTGTTCGAGCTCGTCGGTCTCGACCAGCAAGTCCATCGCGAGGAGCTTCTTGCGAAAGTTGCGTTTGTCGAGCTCGGCGCCGAGGATGATCTCGTACAGCCGTTGCAGCTGGGTGAGCGAGAACCGCGGCGGCAGCAGCTCGAACCCGACCGGCGCATAGCGCACCTTGCCGCGCAGCCGCTCGTGTGCGCGAGCGACGATCGTCGCGTGATCGAACGCGAGCTTCGGCAGATCGTCGAGCGCGAACCAGCCGACGCCGACCGCATCGGTGGCGGCGCGGATCCGGTGATCACCGAGCTTGGCGAGTGCGTAGTACGCGATCGTGACGACGCGCTCGCGTGGATCGCGATCGATCTCGCCGAACGTGTAGAGCTGCTCGAGATAGACATCGGTGACGCCCGCTTCTTCGCGTAGCTCGCGCGCCGCCGCCTCGTCGAGGGTCTCGTCGAGATGGACAAAGCCACCAGGTAAAGCCCACGCATGTTGAAACGGCGCGAGCTTGCGCTGGATCAGCAGCACCTTGAGATCGGTGACATCGAGCCCGAATACGACGCAGTCGACTGCCAGCGCCGCGCGCGGATATTCGTACGTGTAGGTTGCCACTAGCGCCCCGCTTTGCCCGTCGCGACATAGGCGCGCAGCTCGGCGAGCTCGCGCTCGAAGCCGCCCGACAAGATCGGGAATCGGCACCACGAGCGCGGGTCGACGTTGCGATCGTCGAGATGAAAGCTCGGAGCGATCCGCTCGCGCTTCCACTGGTTGCGACACCACAGCCGGAAGAACCGCTCGATCCAAGCGGCGAGCTGCGCGGTCTGGACGTCGGGATAGCGCGGCAGTAGCTGCTGCAGTACTTCGATCGGCGTGTGCTTGTCGCGAATCGCAGAGTCCTCGACTGCTTCGAGCACGTCGTACGGCATGAGATCGGCTTCGTCGGTCTGCGCTGCGGCGGCAGGACGGAGCTCGGCGGTCGGCGCCTGCGAGTTGATGAACCGCAGCTCGGGCACAGCCTCGAGCGAGACCGGCCCTTTCGTCTCCATCCACGACAGCCAGAGCCGCAGATACGTCTTGTCGATGCCGCCGAGCGGCGCGAGTCCACCCGCGGTGTCGCCGTCCATCGTCGCGTAGCCGACGGCGGCTTCGGAGCGATTCGAGGTCGTGAGCAGCACCGCGGACCGTAGATTTGCGAGCATCCAGATCGACGGCGCCCTCGCCCGCGCCTGGATGTTCTGCAGCGTGACATCGTCGCGCTCCCAGGTCAGCGACCGACCGACCGCGCGCTCGAGGCTCGCGATGTACGCTTTGACCTCGACGTCGACGTCGATGACGTGAAACTCAGCACCGACGGCGCGGGCGAGCGCCTCGGCGGCTGCACGCGTCAGCGAGCCGGACTGCTCGGTCGGTTGATACGCACACGCCAACAGCGCGCCGATCGCGGCACGCGGGCCTTTGTCGATCACGTCGTGAACGCGCGTGCACGATGGCAACTGCTTGCGCACGCCGCCGGCGCCGAGCTCGCCGAACGCGAGCCGCACCGCGGACGCGACCAACACCGCGCACGCTGCGGAATCGGCGCCGCCCGATAGCGAGATCACGAACCCTTGCGCGCGACTCTTGCGCAGGTAGTCCCACAAGCCGAGCGCGACGCAGCGAGTGAATTCCTCTTCGCGCACGGTCGCGCGATCCTCCCAGCTGCGCTCGAACTGCACCGGCTTCTCCGGCAAGCGCACCGGCCAAGCAAACGCACGCGAGACCACCTGGTCCTCGGCATCGTGACGGCGATGGCCGCCGCGGCGCGCTTGATCGCGACGATTGCCGTCGATGTCGATCGATGCGGTGGCGAGCTCGACGTCGCGGAACGAGAACCGCCGGCCGCGCGCGAGCAACTCGCCGCCCGACGCGATCAGCCCACCGCCGTCGTAGACAATGCGCCCGGCCTCGTTGCCGAGTAGATTCGCGTAGAGATACCCGACACCGAACGCGCGCGATCCTTCGATCACGAACCGCTGGCGCACCGCGAACTTGCCGAACGCGAAGTGACTCGCCGAGGGGTTGCACAAGATATCGACGCCGCGCTGCGCGAGATCGACGCCGGGACGATCCGCGACCCACGCGTCCTCGCAGATCTCGAAGCCGATGCGAACGTCGCCGAGCTCGAACACCAGGTCGCCGATCGGATAGCGCTTGACGCTGCCGTCCTCCGCGACGCGCTCGAGCTCGTCCACCTCGCCCTTCGGCCACGGCTTGAACCAGCGCGGCTCGTAGTGAATGCCGTCGCCGGCGAGAAACTGCTTTGCGACGAAGCCGACGATCGCGCCGTCGGCGAGGAGTGCGCCGGCGTTGTACAGCGCCTTCTCGTGATAGAGCGGCAGACCGACCGCGACGATCATGCCGCGCGTGTACGTCGCGAGCTGCTCGAGCTGCGCGAACGCGGTGTCTTGCAAGCCGTCGATGAAGAACGCGTCTTCGCAGCCGTACCCGGTGACCGCGAGCTCGGGCAGGCACAGCACGGTCGCGCCCTCGGCGCGCGCATGCTCGATCGCCATGCGCAGATGGGCCAGGTTATCGTCCCAGGCGAACGGCGTCTGGTTGACGCAAGCGACAGCGGCCTTGATGAGTCTCATGGTGTTACCGGTTGATCTTGAGATGCTCGGCAAGCACCGGCGCGGTGCTATCGACGTGCAAGAACGAGTCGGCGAGCGCAAGTGCCCGCGGGTGGCTATCGGTCGTGCTGATCCGGCCGAACAAACCGCTGTGACGAAGCCGCTCGAGCGATGTCCCGGGGAACAGACCGTGCGTCGCCACCGCATCGATCGCGATGGCGCCGGCGTCGCGGTAGGCCTTGGCCGCGTTGATCAGCGAGCCGCCGGTGCGGATCATGTCGTCGTAGATCACGACGTGCTTGCCCTCGACCCGCGCCGAGACGCCGGTGACCTCGGTATCGGCGTCGTGCCGCCGTTTGTAGACGAACGCGACATCGACGTGCAGATCGTTCGCGAGCGCCTCGACCCACTTCGCGCGACCCGCGTCGGTGCAAGCGATCACGAAGTCCGCACCACCGAGCCGACGCGCAGCGGCGGCGGCGAGCGAGCGAGCGCTGACATGCACCGGTCGGAGCTCGCCTTCGAAGTAGTGCGCGACCGCTTCGACGTGAAGGTCGAGCAAGAACACCTGCGTGCCCCGGCTCGCCATCGGGATCGACGACAACAACCGGGCGCGCGTCTTCGCGGTCACGATCTCGCCGGCGCGAATCGATCGCTCCATCGTCGCGTAGCCGAAGAACGGGATGACCATGCGCAGCCGATACGCGCCACCCGAAACCAACCCGCATGCAAGATCGTAGAGCTCGAGCGTCGCGGCATCGTCGATCGTGCCGCCGACGAGGATGACGTCGCGGTCTTCGGGGTCGGTATCGATCCGGCGATAATGCTCGCCGTCGGGGAACTCGCGCCGAGCGATCGCACCGATCTCCCACTGATTCTCGGTGGCAATCGCGCGGCCGAGGTAGTCGTACGCGGCGGTGGTGAACACGAGCGGCGTTGTCATCAGCGTGCTCCCTCGCGCGCCTGGGCGATCAGCTCGCGCTTGCGGTCATGGACGTGTGCGTCGAGCCCGACAGAATACGGCTGCGGGTTCAAGAATCGCTTCGTGCGCGCGGATAGTGCTGCGAGGTCGGCGGCGGCCCGCGCACGCGCGCGAGCGAGCTCGAACGTCGCGCACGGTTCACCGCGATCGAGCACGCACGCGAGCAAGTCCTCGCTACGGTCGTGCACGACCGTCACCGGCGGTCGCGACAGATCATCGAGGTCATAGCTCGCAGGAGCGGCGAGCCCGTGCTCGCTGTCGTAGATGATGTCGCCGGCAAGCTCGGCGCCGCGCCACAGCCGGCGGACTTGCAGCACGCCGGGATTCGAGATCTTCGCGGGCTGCTCCGACAGCTTGATCGCCTCGCGCCATACGCCAGAGCGATCGCGCGCCGCTCCGAGCTTGTACACGCCGCCGAGCGCGCCGGCGCTGTGCCCCGTGACGAGCCGGGTGCCGACCCCCCAGACGTCGATCCGCGCGCCTTGCTCTCGCAAGCTCGCGATCAGGTCTTCATCGAGGTCGTTCGACGCGACGATCTTGGTGTCCGGAAACCCAGCCGCGTCCAGCATCGCGCGCGCTTCGATCGACAGGTGCGCGAGGTCGCCGGAGTCGAGCCGGATCGCGACGAGCGCGTGACCAGCGGCGCGCAGCTCGTGGCCGACCGCGATCGCGTGGCGCACCCCGGCAATCGTGTCGTAGGTGTCGACGAGGAACGTGCAGTTGCCGGGCTGCGCGTCGGCATACGCGCGAAACGCAGCGAGCTCGTCGTCGTGGAACATCACCCAACTATGCGCGTGGGTCCCGCCGACGGGAATGCCCAACAGCTTGCCGGCGAGCACGTTCGACGTGCCATGGCAGCCTCCGATTTACGCCGCGCGCGATGCGGAGACCCCACCGTCGATGCCCTGGGCGCGCCGCAGCCCGAACTCGAGCACGGTCTGACCTCGCGCCGACTGGCAGACCCGCGCCGCCTTGGTCGCGACCAGCGTTTGAAAGTTGATGATCGCGAGCAGCGGCGTCTCGACGAGCTGGGCTTGCAAGATCGGCCCGCGCACCCGAACGAGCGGCTCGTGCGCGAACACTGCGGCGCCCTCGGGCACGGCGTCGACGGTGCACGTGAACCGCAGCGCTCGCAGGTAGTCGAGAAATCCGCTGGGGAACAGCGCCCCGCCGGCGCTATCGCGCAACGTAGCGAGATAGCGCACGTCGTCGTCCGTGAACCGCAACCGGCGCATGAACGCCACCGCCGGCGCGATGCCAGCCGCGATCGCATAGCCACCGCCAAACGGCGGCTTGCGAAACGTGAGATGAAACACCGCTTCGCGCTCCGCGGTGCCTTCCTTCCAGTAGCCGCAGGCCATCGTCAGCTGATACAAGTCGGTCAACAGCGCGAGCGAGCCACCGTAGAGGTCGTCGAGCCTGTCCGTCATCCTGAGTGTATAGTTTACACTAACTGCGCCGATGTCAAGCTCCTCCGACCAAGCCGTGGTGATCTGGGGCGAGCTGCTCTGGGACCGGTTCCCCGATGGCGACCGCCTCGGTGGCGCGCCGGCGAACGTCGCGTGGCACCTCGGGATGGCGGGCGGCTGGGCTCAGCTCGTGACCCGCGTCGGCGACGATCCCGACGGCCACCGCGCGATCGAGCGGTTCGAGCAAGTCTGCGACACGTCGCTCATCCAGGTCGATCGCGAGCGCGCGACCGGTGAGGTCAAGGTCGTGATCGAAGCCGGCGAGCCTCGCTACACGCTCGTGCCCGACCGCGCGTGGCAGCGCATCGAATGCACGCCCGAGGCCCGGCGCGCGATCGGCGAGGCCGGCGTGCTCGTGTTCGGCTCGCTGGCTCAGCGCACCGCCGAAGGGCTCGCGGGTTGGCGCGACGCGATCGCGGCGGCGGGCCGGGGCTGCCTCAAAGTCTGCGACGTCAATCTGCGCAAGACCGACGGTGTGGCTAGCGGCGATCCCGCCGAACGCGACGCGGTGCGCGCAGCGCTCGACGCCGCCGACGTCATCAAGGTCAACGACCGCGAGCTCGAGGTGCTGACGAATTGGTACGGCTGCCCTGCCCTGCCACGGCTGCGCGATCGCGCGCGCGTCGTCGCGGTGACTCACGGTGCCGAAGGCTCGACGCTGTACGGTGAGCGCGAGCTACACGTGTCCGCGGTCCGCGCGCGGCCCGGCGGTGACAACGTCGGTTGCGGCGATGCGTACCTCGCGCTGCTCGTCCACGGCATGACGCTCGGCTGGGACCTCGAGGCGAGCGCGCGCGTCGCGAGCCGCTGGGCAGCCGAAGTCGCCGGCGTCCGCGGCGCGACGCCGATGTTCCCCGACGAGCTGGTCGACGCGCTGCTCGGCGAGGCAGCCGCATGAGCATCTGGTCCTCGCTCGGCAAGCTGATCGCACGCGGCGGCCGAGAGCCCGGCCCCGACGGTCCAGACGCTTGGGACCACGCCGCGAAGTGGTTGTTCGAACGCGGCGCGCTGCCGACGCTCGCGCTGATCACGCTCGTGGTCGCGATCATTCACGGCCCGGTGTTCGGCGGCCCACCGCTCGGCGACGACTTGACGTTCCACATGGCGGAGAGCCGACGCATCGCCGACTGCTTGCGCGTTGGCGACTTCGACTTCTGGAACCCGAGCGCGAATGCCGGCTACGCGTCGGCGTACTACTACCAGGTCATCCCGCAGATGGCGTCGGCGTTGCCCGCGGCGATCTTCGGCCATCTGTTGTTCTGGTTTCAGCTCACCGTGTTCCTGCCGCTCGTGCTCGCGCCGCTCGCCGCCTACAAGGGCATGCGGCTGATCGGCGCGACGCCGTGGCAGGCGGTGATCGCCGCATTCGTGGTCGGGTTCATGAACGGCGAGTCGCGCTGGGGCACCGGCAACGCCGGCACGTTCCGGGTCGGGCTCTACACCCAGACCTGGGCGCT
>CAZDGY010000263.1:0-7995 GCA_964504685.1 uncultured Kofleriaceae bacterium
CTCCGCCGCTGCTGCCGACGACGTCGATGTCTTTGATCAGCAGATCCGGCGTGACGATCGCGCTCTCGAATCCGCCCGACGGGACGTAGCCCTCGTCGGTGCCGCCCGACAGCCGCAGGCCGAGCTGGCTCTCGGTCGCGACCAGGAAGTTGTAGACCGTGAGCTCTTTGCTCGTGCCGAGCACGTTCTTCCACACGCTGATCGGGATATCGGTGAGCTGGACGCCGCGCACGAGCTCTCGCTTGCCATTCGGATACAGCCGATACGCCACGACCGCGGGTGGCGGCAGCTGCTGATCGGTGGTCTTGAACATCTGCACGAGCTCGCGGCGCGAGAACTCGGGCGCCGCCGTGATCGCGGCGTCGTCGAGCTGGCGAATGATCAGGCCGTACTTGAGATTCTCCGAGCGCGCGGCCGCGATCAGCTGCTGCTCGAGCTGCGCGCGCGGCACGCTGCCCTTCGCGGACACGAACAGGTTGGTCGCGCAGCCATGAAACGCGCCGCCTTCGGTCGAGCATCGCGCGTGACCGTTCGAGCTCTGACCGCGCGCCGACGGCGTACGACTCGTCAACAGCGTCTTCAGCGTGCCGTCTTTGACGACCTCGACCTTCTGTGCCGCCACGCCCTCGTCGTCGATCTTGTAGCCGCCGATCAGCGACTTGCCGGCGCCGACGCCAACCGTCGGATCGTCGACGATCGACAGCGATTGCGACAACGGCCGTAACCCGACCTTGCCGGTGAACGCGCCGCCGAACTGCTTGGCTTCTTGCGGGTTGAGCCCTTCGGGCACCGGCGTGCCACCGAGGTTCGGCGATAACGAGAACCGGACGAGGCCGACCGCGCCCTCGCCTTCGAACAGCACCGGGCCGCTATACGCGTCGAACACCGGCGCCTTCGCGAGCAGCGCGACGCCCTCGGCGAGCTTCTTCGACTCGGCCTTGAGCTCGTCGTCGCTCGGCAGATCCTTCGCGGTCCGGCCGTAGCGCAACAGGTACTGGTGGATCAGCTGGCCGTCGTCGGCGAGGCCGGCGGCATCGATGACGATGCCGGTCGCGCGCCGAGTGTCGGTCACGCTCGTGCCTTCGGTCGTCAGGTACCAGCGCCGTTCGAGATAGCTGGTCATGCTGACCCGCGCGTCGCGCAACGCCGACTGATCGCGGAACACCGAGGACAACGCCTGCGCGTGAGTCTCGAGCTGGTCGAGCGACTCGAGCGGCGCGACGAGCACCGGGTCATCGCCGACGACCGGCTTGTCGGCGGTCCACGCGGGGATACCGGTGAACGCCACGCTGCCGGCTTTGCGCGCCTCGAGCTTCGCGCGCAGCTGGATCAACGCCTCTTTGTACGCGGTGTCGGTGACGAGCCACGCGGCACGGCGCGCGATGCGCGGCGTCGCCTCGAGCGGCAGGTTGATCGTGAACATGCCGTCGATCTCGGGCGCTTCCGGCACGACGAAGTTGCCGTTGTCGAAATCGGCCGTGCCGACGCGGACGCGCGCTTCGAGGCTGACGAAGTGGCGATTGCGCCGCGACGTCGTGAACCCGAAGCTCGCGGCGACGTCGTTCACGTCGACCTCGGTGATCTTGTACGAGATGCTGTACGGCTTTGGCGCTCCGTCGATCTGGAGCTTTGTCATCGCGCGATTCATCTCTTCGGCGATCGCGTCGAGGATGTCTTGCGTGACCGCGCGGGAGGCGCCGCCGACTTCTTCCGGCGGTGGCGGTTTCTTCGCGAACGCGGGCGCCGCGGGGACGAGCGAGCACAATGCGACCACTAGAGCTGTGCGCTTCATGGCGTCACCTGCCTGATGTTTGGCGCGTCCAGCACCGGCGGTCGATCGGGCGGGATGAACCCCTTCTCGACCTCGATCTTCTCGAGCAACAGGCTCGGCGCCGACGCCGACACCGGCACCCAGCCGCTCTCCGCGCCGCATACGCCGTTGAACGTCTCGATCTCGCGACTCGCGGCGCGAATCGACTGCAGCGCGACGAGCGGGGTACCGCTGATGTCGATGCCGCGCACGAGTTGCTTGTGACCGTCGGGGTACAGCCGATACGCCATCACCGGGTTGACCTTGAACGCCTGCGGAGCGAACGCCGAGGTATTCGTGAACCCGCCGCTGATGTCGGTGAAGATCATCCCGTACGGCCGGTTCTGGTTCTTGATCTGCTCGATCAGCATCTTCTCGAGCTCTTCGCGCGGCACGCTCTTCGCGGCCTCGACGACGAGGTTGCCCTGGCGCGCGACCGGCGGCAGTCCCGGCGAGCGCCGGCCGTGACCGTTCGAGTGTGGGAAGCCCGCGATCGGATTGCGCCCCATGTCGAAGCCGACGAGCTTGCCGTGATCGATCAGGTCGACGTGACGTGCGCGCACGCCTTCATCGTCGAACCGAAAGAAGCCGTTGAGCTGGATGCCGTTGAGCGTGACGAGCTGCGGGTCGTCGTAGACCGACAGCCAGTCCGGCGCGATGTCCTTGCCGACGTAGCTCGCGAACGTCTGGCCGCTCGTCAGATCTTTCTGGCGATGGCCTTCGATCCGGTGGCCGAACACCTCGTGGAAGAACACGCCGGCGGCGCGGCCTTCGAGGATCGCCGGTCCGACGTAGGGCTCGGCGAGTGGCGCGTCGTGCAGCGCGGTTAGATCCTCGGTCACCGTCTTGATCATCTTGTCGACTTCGGCGTCGCCGGGCAGATCGCCGGGCGTTCGACCGAACCGCTGCTCGAGCCGCGACAAGCCCATGCCATCGTCGGCTTTGACGCCGACCGAGACCGACAGCTGCGCGTTCGTCCACGATTGCTGGATCACGCTGCCTTCGCTGTTCACGAAGTAGCTGGTGTTGAGCTGGAACACGACGCCGCACGAGCCGCGCGTCGCGTCGCCTTTGAGTGCCTTCGCCGAGCAGCGCTTGAGCCGTTCGATCCACTGCGCTTTGTCGAACTCGAGCCGCGCCGGCGCTTCGACGTAGCTCTCGGTTGGCTCCGCCGAGAAGTCGGGCTCGTTCGTGCGCTTGGTCTGGTTCGACAGCGTCGATTGATCTTGGCGGACGTAGCCGAGCGCCTGGACCGCTTCGTGATAGCGGCGATCGGTCTCGAGCCACAGCGCGTCGGCCAGCGCCTGCTTGTCGTCGCCGAACGGCACGATGCCGCGGCGGTTGTACGGCGCGTTGAGCCCGTTGCCGTCGTCGGATAGCTGGCGCGTATTGTCGAGCTTCGGCGAGCCGACGCGGACTTCGGCGTCGAGGTTGCGCGTCGTGTCGTCGTTGTCGGCGACGACCGCGCCGCCCTCGGCTTCGATCGCGACGATGCGTTGCTCGACCAACTGATAGCCGAGGTAATACGCCGGATCCGATTGCTGCTTGAGGATCGCGAGCTCGCGCTCGTTCTCGGTCCGCATGATGTCGAGGATCGGCGAGCGCCTGTCCGCGGAGTTGCCTTCGGTCGGCGCACTCGTCGTCACGTCGATCTTCGCAGGGATGTCCGGTAGCTCGATCTTGGTGTCACCGGCCGGGGGCGCGGTCTTCACCTTTGCCACCGGTCGCATGCCGGGGCCTGAACAGGCCACCAGCCCGAGCAAGAACAGACGTCGCATGGCTTGAAGCCTAGGGGGCCGAAGACACTAAATCAAACGCGATCCGGCGCCAATCCACACGATTTGGCTATAGTGGGGTGTGTCGTCGTCGGGTCGACCCATTGCCTTGGTGATTCACGGCGACGGCGAGGTGCTCGACGTCCTGATTCGATGGTTCGAGGCGGGCGACTTCGAGGTGATTCCGGCCGCGACCGCGTTTCGTGCGCAGACGCTGCTCGAAGGCAGCCGTACGATCGGGGCGATCGTGGTGCCTTGGGACACTTCGCACCCGATGGGCGGCGAGCTCTATCGCTGGGCGCTTGGCCACCGCGCTGATCTGCGCGGGCAATTCGTGTTCATCGCCGAAGAGGTGCCGCCCGAGTTCGACTCGATCGTCGGCGGGCGCTGCCTCGCGGTGCCGCTCGCCGAGCCCGAAGAGATCGTCCGCGTCGCGCGAGCCGCGGTGCGCCGCGTGCGAGTGTCATCGGGCAGCGTGCCGGTGCTGGTCGATACGCGACCGACGCTGCTGCTCGCCGAAGACGAGCCAGTGCTGATCGATGTCATGACCGGGTTTCTCGACGATGCGGGTTACGCCGTGACCCAAGTCGAGAGCGGCAACGCGGCGATCGCCGCGCTCGAGCGCGACGACTTCAAGGTGATCGTCAGCGACTGGGCGATGCACGACGGCTCGGGCGCCGAGATCTTTCGGTGGATCGTGACGCAGAAGCCGCATCTCATCGACCGGATCGTCTTTCTCTCGGAGGGCGACCTCGATGATGCGGGCAGTGTCGCGCCCGGGCGACCGATGCTGCGCAAGGGCCAGGACTCGCAAGCGCTGCTCGATGTGCTATCCGACATCGTGAACAAGCAGGCGACGTCATGAGCGAATTGCCCGTAGTCTTCATGGCGCACGGCGCGCCGATGCTGCTCGACGACGCCGAATGGGTTGGCGAGCTCGCCGCGTGGGCGAAAGGGCTCGGGAAGCCGCGCTCGATCCTGATGATCTCGGCGCACTGGGAAGAACGGCCTCTCGCGATCGGCGCGACCACTCCGCAACCGCTGATCTACGACTTCTACGGCTTCCCGGAGAAGTTCTATCGCTTGCAGTACAAGAGCCCGGGCGCACCCGAGCTCGCGGCGCGCGTCCGCGGTCTCCTCGTCGGTGCCGGCATTGCGTTTCGCGATGAGCCCGAACGCGGCCAGGATCACGGCTCGTACATCCCGCTGATCTGCATGTACCCGCAGGCGGATGTGCCGGTGCTGCAGATCTCGTTGCCGTCGCTCGAGCCGAAGCAGTTGTTCGAAGTCGGCCGCGCGCTCGGCGAGCTGCGGCGCGAAGGCGTGCTGATCGTCGGCAGTGGCTTTTTGACTCACAACCTGCGCGCGATGCAGACCCGGCCGCAGCCCGGCTGGGCGCGCGACTTCGACGGCTGGTGCGCCGACGTGCTCGCGCGCCGCGATGTCGATGCGGTGCTCGATTACCGCGCGAAGGGACCTGGCGTGCGCGAAGCGTTGCCGACGCACGAGCACTTCGTGCCGGTGGTCGTCGCGCTCGGCGCCGCTGCCGACGACGCGAAGGTGACGTTCCCGATCACCGGGTTCTGGATGGGCTCACCGATGACGAAGCGCTCGGTCCAGTTCGGCTAAGGCTGGTTGACGTCGCACGCCGCGGTGCAGTCAGCGGCAGTCGGGGTCGAGCCATTTTCCGACGCGAGCGCGACGAGCTCGGCCGAGTCGAGCACGCGGTCGTAGATCCGGACGTCGCTGATCGCGCCGGTGTACCAAGTCCCGGCGGCGGGATAGCAGCCGATCGTGACCTCGTACGTCGTATATGCGAGCGCGATCGCCGGCTGCACTTGGCACTGACACGCGCCCCCGACATAGACCCGTTGGTTCGTGCCGTCGAACGCGATCGCGACATGCGTCCAGTCGCCCGTCGAGAGCATCGACGTGTTCGTCCACGCCATTTGATGCGTCGACGCTGCGGTGGTGCCGACGAAGCCGACCGCGGAGTCCGAGCTCTCGAGCGACGGGCTCGGACACGACGTATCGTGCTCGCGCACCACGATCGGCGCGCTCATCGACGTCGGGTTGACCCACGCGGCGATCGTGTAGGTCGACGGCGTCCAGCTCGTCAGCCACGGCAAGTGCACGCACGTCGCGGCGCCGTCGAACACCGCGGCCTCGCCACCGACTCCGGGCGCGAACGTCGGGCACTCCGCGCCGCTGCACTCCGCATCGCCCGAGCTGACGTCGTCGGTGAGCGAGCCGTCGAAGCTGATCTGCGCGACGAGCCCGCTGTTGAGTGTTCCCGGATCGTTCGGATTGTTCGGCAGTCCACTGCCGCCCGATCCGGCCCCACCGCCGCCTGCGCCGCCGGTCGTACCGTCGAACCCCAACCGACCGCAGCCCGCGACAAGGATCAAGCTGATCGCAATTGGCCGCATGAGACCACGCTAACATGATCGTCGTAAGCAACGCCGGGGTATCCCCGTCGACGAAGTGACTACATCTACGTCGAGGTATCACCTCTAGAATTGCGCTGCAGCAGCGACGGCCGTCGCCATCGCTCAGTTCGTGCCGAGGGTGTCGCGGGCCGTGTGCTCGAGATAGCCGAGCGCGGCGCGCAGGTCTTCGACCGGACGCTCTTCGGCGTCGATCACGAGCACGTAGCCCGGCTCGCCGCCGCGCAGCCGACCGCGGCGATCGAAGAGCAGCCAGTCGTTCGGCGTGCCCCAGCTCGCGAGCGGCACGCACTCTTCGATGCCGGTCGCGCCGGCATTCGCCGACACCTGCGCGAAACGCTGCGCTCGCAGCGAGAGCTCGGTCGGATCGCGATAGTCCGAGGTGCCGAAGAACGCGTGGTCCCACACCACCATGCCGTTGGTCAGCGCGAGCAGCGCGCGGTAGTCGTTCGGCAGCGCGATCTTGCGCACGCGCTCGACGTCGATGATCGTGCCGACTGTCGCCGGCGGGTGGAGCTCGGTGCGTTGGCCGAGCTCGCGCAACGTTTCGATCAGCGATTCGAGCGCGGCGCGCACGTGCGGAACGTACGGTTCGACGTGGACCGGAATCGCCGGCAGATCGGAGCGCGCGAGCACGCGGGTGAAGTCCGGATCGTGGAGGTACGGCGCGAAGTCGCTATCGCGGCGCATCTCGGTCGCGGTGACGCCGGCTTCGAGAGCGCGTTCGACCGCGCGGAGCATCGCGACCTTGTCGCGTGCGACCGCATGGGCCGTCGCGAGGTTGAACAGTAGCTCGCCGCTCGCGGTCGGCGGGATGTGTCGTTCGAGTCGCGCGATCCGCTCGCGGTCGACGCCAATCGCCGCGAACGCGTTGCGCAGAAACTCTTGCGCGTGAAAGCCGGTGCGGCGCTCGCCGAAGTCTTGCCAGCGCTCGAGGATCAGATCGACGAGCTCTTTGACCTCGCGCCCACCGCGATGCTCTCGCGCGATCGGCAACAACATCAGCTGGGCCGAACCGAGCGCGATCTGCGCTTGTTGCGGCGACGCCTCGCCTTTGACGCTATCGAGAAACCGGCGGAGCGCTCCGATCGGATGCTCGTCGTCGAGGATCTCCACCACCGGCGACGAACGCATCGCGAACTCGCGAGCGGTGCGAGCCCGCTTCTTGGGCCCCGAGGCCGCGGCCACCGCGAGCGGCGGCTTGGTCGTCGGCGATTTCTTGCGCTGCGGCGCAGCGACCGCCGCCGGCGCGGGCTTTGGCTTCTGCTTGGCCTTGGCCTTCGCCTTCGCTTTGCGTTTCGCTCCCGCGCGTTTCGCTCGCGGTTGTGGCGCGCGCTTACCCTTGCCCTTGTTCCCAGCCATGGTGACGCGAGTTACTTCTTGGCCCCGAACATGCCAGCCTTGTATTCGACGATCTGGCCGGCAACCGCCGACGCTGCGACGGTCAACGGCGACGCCAAGTACAGCTTGCCTGGACCCGAGCGGCCTTTGTAGTTGCGATTGATCGCCGATACGGTGACTTGTGCTCCCCGATCCGAAACGCCGGGGCCACAGCCGATGCACGCGCCGCAACCCGGCTTGATCACCTCGACGCCGGTGCGCTTGAACAGCTCGATGTAGCCCTGCTGCTTCGCGTACGCCTCGACGTCCTGCGAGCCGAACTGGATGTAGAACCGCACGCCGTCGCCGATCTTCTTGCCCGCCGCTTCCGCCTCGGCGATCACGCGAGCGTACATATCGATGTCGTCGCGCTTGCCCGCGGTGCACGAGCCGCCGTACGCGATGTCGATCTTGACCGCACCGATGTCGGGGACGAGCGCGCCGTTCTTCGGATCGCTCGCGACGCCATGATCCGGATCGCCGGGGGTCGCGACCATCGGTCGAATCGCGGCGAGATCGATGCGGTGGACGCCGGGCTGCGCCTGCTGACGCTCGTGGATCGAATCGATGGCGTTTTGCAGGA
>CAZDGY010000264.1:0-7966 GCA_964504685.1 uncultured Kofleriaceae bacterium
GGAAGATCTGCGCGATCGCCGCTGCACCGCCGCGTTTGATCCGCGCGGCGAGCCGAGTCAGGCCCGGAAGCTCGTCGTCGCGATCCACGCCGAGCTCGCCGGCCCACGCTTTGCCGTCGAGCGAGACGTTCGCGGCGCAGGTCTCGACCAGGCCGAACCCGCCATCGGCGCGACGAGCGAGCCAGTTGAGCTCGTCGTCGCCGAGTGAACCATCGGCGAGCGACTGCCCGTTCGTCATCGGCGCTAGAGCGATGCGATTCGGCAGCACGAGGCCGCAGCGCAGCGTGATCGGTTCGAACAGCGACTGCACCATCGCGGCAGACTACGACAGAGGCGTCGTTTTGGCGACCGACGTCAGCCGGCTCTCGAGCTGCGCCATCCGCTGGACGATCTCGCTCTGACCGCGCAACAGCTTGTCGATCGCGGTCTCGTTCTTGAGGTTGACTTGGTAGGTGTTCATCGCGAGCGCCTTGTCCTTCGACGCTTGCCGGTTCTGACTCATCATGATGATCGGCGCTTGCAGCGCCGCGACCGTCGACAAGAACAGATTCAGGAACATGAACGGCAGCGGATCGAAGCTGAGCGGCTCGTGAGTGACCGTGTTCCACAGCATCCACACCGCCATGAAGCCGGTGAACCAGAAGATGAACGGCCAGCTGCCGCCGAACGAGGCGACGATGTCGGCGACGCGATCGCCGAGCGACAGCTTGCCCTCTTCTTCCTCGAGCACGTTGCGCGACACCGTGCGGGTCATCAGCTCGTTCGTCGCGCGCATGCGCTCGCCGACCTCGTGCATGATCGTCAACGCCGCCTCGGGGTGCTGCTTGACGAACGTGATGAAGTCATCGCGCTCGAGCGCGAGCAGCGAGCTGTCTCGACTCGCTACGGCGGTCGCCGACCGCGGCGCACCATCGAGCAGCGACAGCTCGCCGAAATACTGCTGCTTGAACAGCGAGGTCAGCGTGACCTTCTGCTGCTTGTCGTTGCTGACGATGATATCGACCGCGCCGTCGACGATGATGTACATCGCGTCGCCGTCATCGCCTTGCGCGAACACGTTTTCGCCGGCGGTGAGAGTGGTCTCGCGCAGCTTGCCGGCGAGCGCGGCGAGGTAGTCCTGGTCGAGGGACTCGAAGAGCGGGATGCCTTGTAGCAGCTCGATACGATCCATAGCGGGCTCGACGCTATCACGCTATCGTCCGCGCCCATGTCCACGCGATCTCTCGCCCTCGTCGTCGCGGCCGCCGCTTGTTCGAGTGGAACCAAGCCGACGACCACGCCCTCTCCCACGCCTCCGCCCGCGAGTCCGGACGTACCGGCGCCGAAGCCGCACGAAGCGAAGATGGACTGGGCACCGAAGCCCATGACACTCGCCGAGTCCGGCATCGTCCCCGCGTGGCTCGATCGTTCGGCCGACCCGTGCACCGATTTCTTCGCGTACGCGTGCGGCGGCTTCACGGCGACCGCGACGATCCCCGACGATCGCTCGTCGTGGGGTGCGATCGAGATGGTCCAACGCGACGCCGAAGAGTTTCTCAAGAAGGTGCTCGAGGACGCAGCGGCGAAGCCGAGCGGCGACCCGGGCGTCGACAAGCTCGGCGCGTATTACGCCGCGTGCATGGACGAAGGCGCGGTCGAAGCGGCCGGCAGCAAGCCGATCCAGCCGTATCTCGATCAGATCGCCACGGTCACTGATGGCAAGTCGGCTGCGAAAGAAGTGGTCGCGCTGCAGGCCGCGGGCTTCGACCCGTTCTTCTCGGTGGCGAGCGGACAAGACCTCGCCGATGCGACGCAAGTCATCACGAACCTCGACCAGAGCGGGCTCGGCCTGCCGGATCGCAAGTACTACCTCGAGACCAAAGGCACGATCCCGAAGACCCGCGACGCGTATCGCGAGCATATGGTGCGGATGTTCCAGCTGCTCGGCAGCAACGCGGCTAAGAAACAGGCCGCGAACGCGTTCCGGATCGAGGCCGCGCTCGCGAAGCTGCAACAGGACCAAGTGGTCCGCCGCGATCCGCACGCGGTCTACCACCGGGTCGAGCGCGCCGGTCTGCTCAAGGCGGCGGCGAGCTTTCCGTGGGCCGACCTGCTGACCGCGCTCGACCTGCCGACGGTCACCGCGATCAACGTCAACGATCCGGCGTACTACCCTGCGGTCGCGAAGACGATCGCGACCGAATCGCCCGAAGCGCTGCGCGACTACCTGACGTGGAACGTGCTGCACGGCAGCGCCGACTACCTGGGCAAAGCGTGGGTCGACGAGGTGTTCGCGATGCAGCACGTGCTGAGCGGCGCCAAGACGATGCCGCCGCGCTTGCGGCGCTGTGTTCACCGCACCGATCGCGATCTCGGCGAGTTGCTCGGCCAGTCGTACGTCAAGGCGAAGTTTGGCGGTGACTCGAAGGCGCGCGCCACCGACCTGACCAAGGCGATCCTCGGCGCGATGCGCAGCGAGCTCGATCAGCTGCCGTGGATGGATGGACCGACGCGCCAAGCCGCGCGCGAGAAGCTCGACAAGATGGACTACCTCGTCGGTTATCCCGACAAGTGGCGCGACTACACGTTCGCCGTCGATCGCGCGACGTACGCCTCGAACGTGTTCGCGGCGCGGCAATGGGAGCGCCATCGCGAGCTCGCGAAGATCGGTAAGCCGGTCGATCGCCACGATTGGGAGATGACGCCGCCGACGGTGAACGCGTACTACGAGCCGTCGCTGAACCAGCTCGTGCTGCCCGCCGGCCAACTCCAGCCGCCGTTCTTCGGCCGCGCGTTCCATCCCGCGGTCAACTTCGGTGACACCGGCGGCGGCACGATCGGCCACGAGATGACGCACGGCTTCGATGACGAAGGCGCCGAGTTCGACGGCAACGGCAACATGCGCGACTGGTGGAGCAAGGAGACCAAGGCGCAGTTCTCGGCGGCGACCAAGTGCATCGTCGATCAGTACGCGAAGTACGAGGCCGTGCCGGGCGTTCACCTCGACGGCAAGCTCACCGCCGGCGAGAACATCGCCGACAACGGCGGCGTCAAGCTCGCGTACGAAGGCTACAAGGCATATCGCTCGCATCTGCAGCCGCCGCCGCCGCACGATGTCGAGGGCTTCACCGACGATCAGCTGTACTTCCTCGGCTACGGCCAATCGTGGTGCGACAAGGCGACCCCCGAGTCGCTCGAGACTCTGGCGCACATCAACCCGCACTCGCCGCCGAAATGGCGGGTCAACGGCGTGATCGTCAACCATCCCGGGTTCGCGAGCGCGTTCAAGTGCGCCGCTGGCACCCCGATGAACCCGGGGACGAGCTGCAGCGTCTGGTAGCGGAATGCTCGGCCACCGCGGCCGGTTAGCCGATTCAGTGTCATGTTCTGCGCGCCCCGAGGCACTTGTGGCTGACATGGGACAAGTCGCAGTCATCGGTGGCGCTAGCGACGGCGAGCTGATCGCCGCCAGCCAGCGAGGCGAGCGCGCGGCGTTCGGCAAGCTGGTCGCGCGCTACCAAGACGTGGTCTGCGCGGTGTCGTACAGCACGACCGGCGATTGGCCGCTCAGCGAGGACGTGGCCCAGGACACGTTCATCGCGGCGTGGCGTCAGCTCGGTCAGCTGCGCGAGACGGCGCGACTCCGGCCGTGGCTCTGCGGGATCGCGCGCAACCTCGCTCGCAAAGCGCGCAGGCGCGGCGCTCGCGAGCGCGAGCACGAGCCCGACGATGTGCTTCCGGCGCCGAGCGGGACTCCGTTCGAGCAAACCGCGCGCGCCGAGACCGAACAGGTCGTACGCGATGCGCTCGCTCGGATTCCCGACGGCTATCGCGAAGCGCTCGTGCTGTTCTATCGCGAAGGCTGCTCGGTCCGCGAAGTCGCCGACGTGCTCGGAATCTCCGAGGCGGCGGCACTGCAACGGCTCACGCGCGGTCGGCGGCATCTCGCCGACGGTGTGACCGATCTCGTCGAGCGCTCGCTGCGCGCGCCGAGGCGAACCCGCTACCTCGTCGGAGGCGTGCTCTCTGCGCTGCCGGTGATCGCGACCGCGTCCCGTGTCGATGCCTCACCTCACAAAGGATCGACCATGCTGAAATTTGCATTCGCCGCCGCCGCGCTCGTCGCGACCGGCACCACCGCCTACATCGTCCATCGCGCGAACGCCGAGCCCGCTCCTGCTGTCGCCGAGGGCGCAGCGCCGCCGACGACCGCGCACGCCACCGACATCTCACCACGAGCTCCGAGCCTGCCGGCTGCGCGCAGCGGTGCGGTGCCGACCCTCGGGAACCCGGTTCCCGGAGCGAGCCTGCCCGCTGATCAAGGGCAGCAGATTCCGGCGGCGACCCTCGAGCGACTGCACCTCCTGCGCGGCCCGTCTCGCGGCCCGGTCGATGCGCCGGTCGAGATCGTCGTGTTCCAAGACATGAACTGCCCGTATTGCGGCAAAGCGCTCGCCACGATCGATCAGCTGTTCGAGGACTATCCAAACAAGCTGCGACTCGTCGTCAAACAGTTCCCGGTGCACACGGCGTCGGAGCTACCGGCCGAAGCGCTGTTCGCGGCCGACGCGCAGGACAAGTTCTGGGAGCTCCACGACTTGATGATGGCGCACCAAGACGAGCTCGATCGCGCCGGCATCCTCGATCTCGCGCAACAAGCCGGCATGAACGCGACGACGCTCGCCGCCGCGCTCGATCAGCACCGGTACGAAGCCGCAGTCGCGGCCGATATCGCCGCGGCCAAGGAGATCGATGTCCACGCGACCCCGACGTTCTTGATCAACGGGCGCGAGGTCATGGGCGCCTTTCCGGTCGAAGTGTTTCGCTCGTTGATCGACGAGACGATTCGTCAGTGAAAAAGGCCGTGGCCGGGGAGGCCGCCACTCGGTCCCGAGCTGGCTCGTGGCCCAGTGACCTCGTCATCGAGCGCTTCCTGCGGCCGTGCTCCGAGATGCCGGTGTGGCGTGCCGCGCGCTGCTCGAGGTAGAGGGACCTCATTCGAGACCTCGTCGATCAGTTGATGCAGCGCGCGGTCGAGCTGGCTCGTGTGTTGGAGCGTGAGCTGGCCTGCGCGCTGGTGCCTCGCGCGTGACGAGCTGACATACCAAGCGCTGAACACGATCGCGGCGGCGACGAGGATAAGGCCGATTACGATAGTCATACCGGTCGGTGGTGCAATGGATGCTCCAACGCGAAACGTATGAAATCGCGCGACTCTCACAGCCCGTCAACGCCGCGCGCGCTCGACGGGCGATAGCGCACGTCGCTACCGGCGCGGGCTGTCGAACAGGTACGCGACCGCGACGGTCGTCGGTGCTTCGTCGTCGAACGCATTGTATCCGTGCTGGACCGCGGGCAACGTGCGCAACCTCGTTCCGAGCAGCACCGCATCGGACGGCGTACCGCGCGGCGTCCGGCGCAGGAGTGGAGCCGGCTCGGGTTGCGTGTCGCGCGCGAGGTCGTTGATCAGGTGAAACAGCGCGCGGTCCAGTGCGCTCTCATCACTCGCGGTCAGCCGCTCACGAGCGCGCTGCGTCCGCCACGTCACCAGGACGCTCGCGCCGATGACGATGAAGCCGATGCAGACGATTGCGCTGGCGATGACGATCCCCATGCTCCGAGCTTTTTGCAACGCGTGATCCAACCCGAAACCGCATCATTCAACCCACTTGCGCCATTCGGCGATGTGCACGCATTCGACCGCCGAGCGGAGACCGCACAGTCGAGTTCCACTGAACAGATTGTCAGACTCGCGTGCGAACGTCTGCGCATGAACGGACCGAGGTTTCAGCTGTCGCGCGGCGATGCCGTGACGTGGCTGCGAACATTACCGGCGGAGTCCGTCGATCTCGCGATCACGGATCCGCCCTACGAATCACTCGAAAAGCATCGCGCGATCGGCACGACCACGCGGCTCAAGCACAGCAAAGCTTCGAGCAACGACTGGTTCAAGATCTTCCCGAACACGAGGTTTCCCGAGCTGTTCGCCGAGATCTATCGCGTGCTCAAGAAGGACAGCCACTTCTACTTGTTCTGCGATCCGGAGACGATGTTCGTCGCGAAGCCGATCGGTGAAGACGCGGGCTTCAAGTTCTGGAAGCCGATCGTGTGGGATAAGCGAAAAATCGGCATGGGATATCACTACCGTGCGCGCTACGAGTGCATCTTGTTCTTCGAGAAGGGCAAGCGAAAGCTCAACGATCTCGGCGTCGCCGATATCCTCGAGGCGCCGCGCATCAACGGCGGTTATCCCGCGGAGAAACCTCCCGAGGTGAGCGAAGTACTCGTGCGGCAGAGCACCGAGCTCGGCGAGCTCGTGATCGATCCGTTCATGGGCTCGGGGTCGGCGGGCGTCGCGGCGTTGCGCAACGGCCGCGACTTTTACGGCAACGACTTGTGCGTCGAGGCGGTCGACATCACGCGGCGCCGGCTCGCCGACGTCGGTGGTCGAGAGCTCGAGCGCACCGCGACGATCGAGCACCAGCCACAGCTCGGCCTATTGTGAGCTGACGACGTGACGGGCAACCAGTACCGTGATCTGATCGCGGCCTACATCGACGAGAACTATGGCAGCGAGACGCGTGGCGATAGCGGACTCGACGTCTACGTCGAAATCGCGCTCGGCAAGACGATCATCGGCAAGGATCGCCAGATCGACGTGTTCGTCGTGCGGCCGAGCGATCGCAAGGCGCTCGCGATCGAGTGCAAGTATCAAGACACGCAGGGCACGGTCGACGAAAAGATCCCGTACGCGCTCGCCGATCTCGAAGCACTGTGGGTGCCGGGCTGCCTGGTCTACGCCGGCAAGGGCTGGTCGCGCGGGGTGCTGCATACGCTCGAGCAATCGCGACTCGCGTGCAGCTGCATGCCCGAGCGCTCGCTGGTCCGCTCCAAAGGCACGCGCGAGCTCGACCACACGCTCGCGGCGATCTTCGGGTTCTGGGATCTCGTGCTGCCCGCGAACAAACGGCTGCGGCGCTAGTCAGGGCTTCGGCGGCTCGATGACGTAGAGATCGCTGGTCTCGCTCGGAAGGTCATAGACGATCTGCGAGCCATCGCCGTCGATCGTGACGCTCGAATGCTTCGGCCGATCCTCGGGATCGATGCGCGCCCATTCCTCGCGCTTTGCGAGATCTTGCAGATCGATGCGAGAGATCACGCGTGGCCAGTTGTGCGCGTTCATCGCGAACAAATAGCGGCCGTCGGTCGAGAAGCTCATCGGCCACAGCGGCTGCGTGTCGTCGAGATGGCGGGTCGCGCCGCCGACCGTCGTGATCAACGCGAGACCGCCGCGCGGATCGCTGACCGCGAACACGCCACCGTCGGGCGAGATCGGATGACGCCCGGTCGGTGCGGGGTCGGGCCCGATCGGCGCCGGCGCGCCGCCTTGAAGGTCGAGCAGCCATAGCCGCATCGCTCTGTCTTTCTCGGCCGCGCGCACGAGGACGTGCCGGCCGTCCGCGCTGACCGCGGGCAGGTCGCCGAGATCGGGCTTCGCGATCGCCCCGGTCGGCACCGGTTTCGCCTGAACCTCGTCGAGCGCGACCTTGCGGAGAAACGGCGGTGCCGCACACAACTCGATCGCCGAGTTGCCATCCGGCATGATCACGATCTGGTACGCCGAGCCGACGCGAAACGGCTCGCCACCGGTGCGCACCGCGAACGCCGAAAACCCATCGCCATCGGGATGGCCGAGGCCGCTGTGGATGAAGCCGAGCACGTTGCCGTCGCTCGAGATCGATTGAATCGTCGATTCTTCGTAGGTGCGGATCGCATCCGAGTGCAGCTGATGGCCGTCGCGATCGACCGAGATCCTGAACATACGAATCCGCGCATCGGTCGGTGCGACGAGCAACCGGCCATCGTCGGCGATGTCGAGCACGCGCGTCCGCAATGGTTCGCGCAACACGACGCGCTCGTGGCGATCGAGCGACAACGCGCGGATGTCGCCGTCGGCTCCGAAGTCGGCCTCGGCATCGCCAGGCGG
>CAZDGY010000265.1:0-7943 GCA_964504685.1 uncultured Kofleriaceae bacterium
GAGAACGGACCGCAGATCGTCAAGCTGCTCGACTTCGGCATCGCGAAGCTCGTGCGCGTGACGCCGGGCACCGAGCGCACCCAGACCGGCAACATGCTCGGCACGCCGCGCTACATCTCGCCCGAGCAAGCGCGAGGCGTCAACGTCGATCGGCGCGCCGACATCTACTCGCTCGGCGTGATGGCGTTCGAGATGCTAGCGGGTCGGCCGCCATTCGAAGGCGAGACCGCGATGGATCTCGTCGTCAAACATCTCAACGAGCCGCCGCCGAAGCTGTCGGACTTCGCGCGCGTGCCGAAGGCGCTCGAGGCGTGCGTGATGAGCATGCTCGAGAAGTCGGCCGACAAGCGACCGCCGCTCGACCGCGTGCGCGCGGTATTTGCCGATCCATCGCAACGCGGGACGCCACTGCCGTTGCCCGCGCCACGCAGGTTTCCGCTTGCGGCGGTGGTGGTGGTGGCGGCGATCGCGATCGGCGGCGTGACGTGGAAGTTGGTGGCGGGGGCGAAGCACGAGGAACCGGCGGTCGCCGCAGGATCGGGATCGCCTACGCCTACGCCGGTTCAGACGCCTACGCCGGTTCAGACGCCTACGCCGGACCAGGCGCCGAAAAGAGCGAACGTCGAGATCGATGTGTCGGGGGCCACGGACGCGATCATCCTGATCGACGGCGTCGAGAAAGGCCGGGGCGTACAGCTCAAGGCCGAGCTCGAGCCGGGACCCCATGACATCGAGGTCCGGGCGCCCGGGCGAGGGCAGATTCCGCCGAGCCACGTCGAGCTCGCCGCGAACGAGACGAACACGTTATCATTCTCGTTCAGCGCGGCGACCGCGCCGGTGGCACATCCGACAGGCGGCCACCTGCCACACCACGATCAGCCGAAGCCGGACCCGCGACCCAAGCCTGATGATGACGAGCTGCTCACGCCGCACAAGCACTGATCGCATGCGCGCGTTGCTGTTCGTCGTGGTCGCGCTCGTGCTCGCGCCGCTCGGTGGCGCGCGCGCCGATGGCATCGATACCGCGACGCAAGCGAAGGCCGACGTGTTGTTCGAGAAGGGCCAAGCGCACTTTCAAGCGGGCGAGTACCAGGCCGCGATCCAGCTGTTTCAAGACGCCTACGCGCTCGTCAACGATCCGGTCTACCTGTTCAACATCGCGCAGAGCTTCCGCAAGACGCTCGATTGCGTCGCGGCGTCCGACTACTACAACCGCTACCTCGCGCAAGCGGGCAACGGCGATGCGAAGACCGCGACGAAGGTGCAAGGCTGGCTGCGCGAGCTGCAACCGTGCGTCGAGCAACGCCGGCAGGACCGCGAGGCGGTCGAGCACGCTGCGCAGATCGAGCGCGAGCAAAAGGCGCGCGAAGAAGCGGAGCGACAGCGCCAACTCGCGGCGGCGAGCCACCCGGTCGTGCGCGAGATCGATCGCGGTCGCGGTTGGCGGCTCGGAGGGATCGCGACGGCGTCGGTCGGCGTCGTCGGGCTCGCCCTCGGCGTCACGTACTCGGTGATCGGCGCGAACAAGAAGACCGACGCCGGGAACCAGCTCGCGATGACCCACGACTTGACCGATCCTACGTACCTCAGTCTCGACAAGGACGGCCGCAACGCGAACACGCTCGCGACGGTCGGCTACGTCGCCGGTGGCGTGCTCGCACTCGGTGGCGTCGCGATGTACGTCTACGGCCGGATCGATGTCGAGCGCGTCGTCGTCACGCCGGCGCCCGGCGGCGCGACGGTCGGCGTCACCGGATCGTTTTAGGGCGATGCTCGACCTCGCTCCACTCGTCGCGGAGCTCGTGACCGCGCACCGCGTTCACACGATCATCTTGTACGGCTCGTACGCGCGCGGCGATGCGACCCCGGAGAGCGACCTCGATGTCGCTGGGTTCGCCGATGTCGAGAGGACAACGCGCGATGCTCGCGTCTGGCGCGGCACGTATCTCGACGGCTTCGTGTATCCGACCGCGCTCGCGACCGCACCGACGCTGGCGATGGTCGGGATGACCGGCGGTCGCGCGTTACTCGACGAGCGCGGGCTTGCAGCACCGTTGCTCGCGCGGCTCGCCGCGATGGATGCCGAGCCGCCACCACCGCTCACCGATGACGATGCGCAGATGCGTCGAGTGTGGGCACGCAAGATGCTCGCGCGTGTTCGCCGCGGTGACGTGGAGGCTAACTACCGCCGGCACTGGCTGCTGTTCCAGTTGCTCGAAGACCACTTCGCGTTGCACGGCGACAGCTACCGCGGCCCGAAGCTCGCCCTCGCCGAGCTCGAGCGCGGCGCCCCTGCGACCTTCGCGTTGTTCGCCGCTGCGTTGGCTCCGGACGCGACGATCGACGCGATCGCGGCGCTCGTCGAGCACGTCGTCACAACGGCGCGATGAACAACGAGTCGGTCGGCTCGGAGATCGCTAGGTCTTTGATCGTCGTCGTGACCGACGGGTCGCCGAGGTCTTTGCGGGTCGTCGCGAACTTCATGCCGCCGACATCGGTCCAGCCGTCGAGCGCATAGCCGGTACGCTGCGGCGTGCCCGGCTTCACGATCTCGACGCGCGAGATCAAGCTCGTGGCGCGCGCGACGAACACGTGGAGCTCGTCGGTACGCGCCGGATCGCCGAACGTCACGGCGAGCTCGTCATCGTCGCCGGCCGGCCCGACGTAAGCGAGCTTCGTGCCTGGCTCGAGCATGAGGAACGGCAAGGTCAGCAGCGCGGTGTCGGTCTCGAACGCGGCTCGCGCGACCGCGATCGCGTGAGCGCGGCTGTCCGCGTCGAGGTTCATGTGCTTATCGCCGTGCTGCATGTAGCCGATCGCGTGGCTGCCGTAGAGCTCGTAGCCAACCACGACGTCGCCACCGGGCTGCGCGAGCCGGCCGTAGTGGCGCGCGTTGACGCGATCCCACGCCTCCTCACCATCGCGCGCGACCTTGTCGGCTTGCATGACGGTCTCGTGCCAGCGCAGTTGCTTTGTGTGATCCCAGTTCGGCCCACCGGCGGCGGCGAACGCCTTGTCGGCGATCGCGAGTGCCTTCGGATCGGCCGCGGCGCGATCGAACGTCGGCGGAGCGCCGGGGTAACGGGCCGGCGTCGACGTCGACGTGCCGCACGCGGTTAGAGCGATGATGAGGCACGGCAGTGTCGGTTTCATCACGCGCGTCATGACCTGCCAGCGCGAGCCGGAGTTGCCTGTTGCGATCGACTGTTACGATCGAGGCGTGATGAGAGCGGTGATGGTCGCAGGGATGGCGATGGCGGGGTGTACCGGATCGGAACCGGTCGGGTTCACCGACCAGGACACCGCGTGGTGGAGCTCGCGCCGAAGGCGGTCACGCTAATGACAACCGCGGGCACGTTCGAATACACGATCGACATCGGGTCTTGCGACGACCCGGCGCTCGCTACGTTGCCGGGCCCGCTCACGAACGAGAGCGACCGGTTTGTTGTGGCGATAGCGCAGGGCGACACACCGACGTTCGAGATCCACTGCTACGACTGCGCGAGCGGCGAGACCTCGTTGTCGAGCTGCGACTAACCGACGCTGGAGCGACGAGACGCCCTAGCGTCTCGGGTCTTCATGCGCGTCATGACCTGCCAGCGCGAGCCGGAGTTGCCTGTTGCGATCGACTGCGACAGCCCCGATGGCTCGAGTGGGGGTGTAACTAGACGATCGCTGCCCTACGTGGAGCGAAGCCGCGATCGGTGCCGAGCTTGGTTAGGTGCTCGCGCACTTGTGACCGGCCCGGCGGAGGCGTCGCGAAGATCGCCGCTCACAAGATGCGGCTCGCCTTGCCCATGAAAGGTCGCCGCCGAAGACCGATGCAAATGGCATCGGGGAGAAGCGGATCGGATCGAGCGGATGCCCCACGTGGGGCGTCGCGAGGTGATCGCGATTCGCGTGAGTGTCGATTCTTTGAACAAGTCGCTTGACGACGGATTTCGGCGCACCGCGCGCGCGGTCGGACCCGCGCTGTGATTCAGCGCGAGACGCGATCGCTTTCGTTCTGCGAGCGTTCGTCGCTACGCGATGAGCCGTGGTGTGAAATCGCGTGAATCGTCGACGAGAACGCGCGCGGCAGCGTCGAGAAACCCAATGTTAGAACGGTCGTCGAACCCGAAAGGAGGTCGTATGTTTGATGGGGCGAAGCCGAACGACGTGGGTGAGGCGACGGGGATTGCAGAGACGGCGCCGCGCTGGAAAGTAATCGATCGACAGCTGCGGACGATCGCGAAGCGGCGCGGTGCACTCGATTGCGACGAGGCAATGTTGCTGTGCGAAGCGGCGCGCCACGAAGTCTGGCGGCGGGTCGGCAACGCGTCGCTGTTCGAATACCTCGAAGAGGTACTCGGCTACGGGCCGAAGACCGCTCGTGAACGGATTCGGATCGCGACCGCACTCGACGAGATGCCCGAGCTTGCCGACGCACTCGCCAGTGGCGAGCTGAGCGCCTGCATCACCGCGAGCTTCACGCTGGCGCATTTGCGATCGTCGGCCCGGCGTCGAAGCTGGCGGTCATGCGGCCCGTGCCCCACGTGGGGCACGGCAACGAGCAGGAGGCGATGAAAGCCGACGCGAAGCAGGCGCTGGCTCAAGCGGGGTACCCGAAAGCTACCGCGGGTCGGATGGTCGACCGCGCGAAGCCGGCGGCGACGTTGGAAGACCTGATACGGGCGGCGCTGCGCGAGAAGCCTTGAGCTAATCCACGCCGTACTTCTTCAGCCGGTCGTAGAGCGTGCGCTCGCCGATATCGAGGAGCTCGGCCGCTTTGCGGCGGTTGCCGCCCACGACTTCGAGCGCGTGCAGCACCGCTTCGCGCTCGAGCTCCGCGAGCGGCCGTACCGCGCCATCGGTCCGCGGCGCGCCACCCGCGGCGGCCGGCGCGGCATCTTCGAGCCAGAGATGCTCGGCGTCGATCGTGTCGCCGTCTGCGAGGATCGCGGCGCGCTCGAGCGCGTTGGCGAGCTCGCGCACGTTGCCGCGCCACGCGGCAGACGCGATCCGCTTCTCGGCCGCGGGCGACAGCTTCGGCACGCTGCGCTTCAAGTCCGCGGCGATGCGCTCGAGCAATGCCTTCGCGATCGGCAGTATGTCGGCGCGGCGCTCGCGCAATGGCGGCAGCTTGATCGGGAACACCGCGAGCCGGTGATAGAGGTCCTCGCGGAACGCGCCGCGATCGATCATCGCGCGCAGGTCGCGGTTAGTCGCCGCGATCCAACGCACGTCGGCCTCGAGCGTGCGACTGCCGCCGACTCGCTCGAATCGGCGCTCTTGCAGCACGCGCAACAGCTTCGCTTGTAGCTCGGGCTTGAGCTCGCCCACTTCGTCGAGGAAGAACGTGCCGCCCTCGGCGAGCTCGAGCCGACCGCGCTTGCGCTCGGTCGCGCCGGTAAACGCGCCCTTTTCGTGGCCGAACAGCTCGCTCTCGAGCAAGGTCTCGGACAGCGCGGCGCAGTTGATCGCCATGAACGGCTTCGTGGCACGCGGGCTCTTCGCGTGGATCGCGTGCGCCGCGACTTCCTTGCCGGTGCCGCTCTCGCCGAGCAGCAGCACGGTCGCTGCGGTGCGCGCGACCTTGTCGATCGCTTCGACGACGGGAGCCATCGCGGGGTCGCCGTACGTCAACGCAGGCCCGACCGGCACGGCGCGACGCTCGGCACTATCGGCGCGATCGCGCAGCCCGCGATGTTCGGCGGCGCGTTGCACGAGCAAGCGAAGCTCGTCGGGACCGGACAGCGGCTTCTGCAGATATTCGAACGCGCCGAGCTTCATCGCCTCGACCGCGGTGTCGACCGTGCCGTGTGCGGTCATCACGACGATCTCGATCTCCGGCTGCTCCGCGCGCACTTTGCGCAACAGCGACATGCCATCCATGCCGGGCATCTTGAGATCGGTGATGAGGACGTCGAACGCGCGCTCGTCGAGCAGCTTCGCGGCTTGCTTGCCGTCGGGCGCCGCGACGACCGAGTGATCGTCGAGGGCGAGCGCATCGGTGATGAACTCGCGGAGCCCGGGCTCGTCGTCGGCAACAAGGATGCGGGCCATGGCTTCGTTTACCTCGGAATCTCGACGCGAAACACCGCGCCACCTGCCGGATCGACCGACACGCCGATCGTTCCGCCGTGGAGCACCACGATCCGCCGTGCGACCGAAAGGCCCAACCCGGTGCCGTGCGTCTTGTTCGTGTAGAACGGCTCGAAGATCTTCTCGCGATCCGCCTCGGGCACGCCAGGGCCGCGATCGGCGACCGCGACGACCAGACGGTCGCGCTCGATCGTCGCGCACGCGCGCACCGGCGGTCCGGCGTGCACCGCATTTGCGATCAGGTTCGATATCACCTGGTGCATGCGCTCGCGATCGATCGGCCAGCGGACCGCGCCGGGCGGCGTCTCGATCGTGACGCCGTCTTGCGCGCAGCTCGCGAGCAACTCGCCAATGTCGGTGACCTCGCGCTTGATCTCGCCATGCTTCGCGAACGCGAGTAGATCCTGAGTCAGTTGCTCGAGCCGCTGCGCTTCGTCGACGACGCGCTCCGCTTTAGCCCGCGGCTTTTCGCCTTGCGGCAACATCCCGACCAGCAGCTGAGCGTTGCCTTTGAGCGACGCGAGCGGGTTCTTGATCTCGTGTGCGAGCACCGCGGACATCTCGCCGAGGCTCGCGAGCCGGCGCTCGCGTTCACGCGCGTGGTCTTCGGCGCGGCGATTGAGCTCGCGTCGCACCATCGCGATCGCGACGCCGAGCAGCGTGAGCGCCGCGAGCGTACCGATCTCGAGGTTTCGCGTCGCCGCGGCGCGCAGCGCCTCCGCCTCGACGGGCTCGATTTCCATCACGACCCACCACGCATGTCCGCCTTCGCCCCACGCGCGGCGGAACGGCAGACGCGACTCGACTCGCACGCGGTCGCCGACGGTCGCGACGTGGCGCGTCGGCCCCGCGCCGGCGTGGCCGTGAATCGATGGATCGAGGTCGCTGCCGAGCGGCTTGCCGGCTTCGTCCTCGATCCGGCCATGCTCGAGCGACGCGATGTAGCGCAGGCCATCGGCGTCGTGGTCGTGGAGGATGGCCGCGAGATCGTCGGCGGTCGGCGGATGACCGACGTCGGCCAGGTCGGCGCGCACGCTCTGTTCGACCGCGAGCGCCTGTCCGGACCGCACGGCGGCCGACGCCTCGACCACGGTCGAGCGGGTCGACCAGGCGGTCGCGAGCACCGCCGCACCGATCAGCGCGAACGCCGCGACGATCGACCAGCCGGCGAGAGCGGGGCTTCTCATCGCCGGCAGCATACGTCACGCCTACAGCGCGGGTGCGGGACCGGCGCCACCTTGGCCGCTCTTGCCCCAGTTGCCGCCGCGATGATGGCGATGGCCGAACTTGCCCATGCGGGCGTGCGCGGCCTTGAACTCGGAGAGGCTAATCTGCCCGTCCTTGTTCGTGTCCATCTTCTCGAAGCGCGCGGTCGCACGCTCGTCGCGCATGACGGCTTTCTCGCTCGCGTCGAGCTTGCCGTCCTTGTTCGTGTCGTACTTCGCGAGCATCTTCGCCTTGAAGTCAGCGCGCATCGCGGCCTTCTCCGAGGCGTCGAGCTTGCCGTCGCCGTTGGCGTCGTACTTCTGGAGCAGCGCGGCCTTGTTAGGGCCGTCTGGACCACCGCCGCCTTGAGCAGCGCAGATGGCGGCAGTGCCGCCGAGCAAAGAAGCCGAGAGTGCGAGAGCGATCTTCAACTTGGTCAGCATGGGATTCTCCTTGGTTCGAGCTGACCTATCGCAACCGGCGTGCCGCGCCAAACCCGCGATTCCTCGTCGGCGGGCGCTCCGTTTCCTGCGCTTCTCGCAGACACTCGCTGCACGTTCCGCAGAAACCTGCTTGACCCTCACGCGGCGTGAGGCCGTAGCGTGTCGGTCATGGCGTTCACAGTAGGCGACCTCGCGAAGCTGACCGGCGTA
>CAZDGY010000266.1:0-7935 GCA_964504685.1 uncultured Kofleriaceae bacterium
CGGACGCACCGCGTGCGGTGTTCGAGGATCGAGGGATCGTCGTCGTCGACAAGCCATGCGGCTTGCTGTCCGTGCCGGGGCGGAGCGGCGCGTTGCGCGATTCGGTGCTCGTCCGGCTGCGCCAGCGCTACCCGGATGCGACCGGGCCGATGCTGGTCCACCGCCTCGACCTCGATACGTCGGGCTTGTTGCTCGCGACCACGCGGCCAGCGCTCCACACCGCGTTGCAGCGGCTGTTCGCGCGGCGCGAGATCGACAAGCGCTACGTCGCGTGGCTCGACGGCGATGTCGGCGGTGAGCACGGCGTGATCGAGCTGCCACTGCGCGTCGATCTCGACGACCGGCCGCGCCAGATCGTTGATCCGGTCCACGGCAAACGCGCGATCACGGAATGGCGCGTCGTCGAGCGCGTCGCCGGCCGGACCAAGGTCATCTTCACGCCGCGCACCGGCCGTACGCACCAGCTCAGGGTCCACGCGTCACATCCCGACGGCCTCGCCGCGCCGATCGTCGGCGATCGGCTGTACGGCCGCGATGGCGAGCGCCTGATGCTCCATGCGGTCTCGCTCGGTTTCTTCCACCCCGAGACCGGCGAGCGGATCGAAGTCAGCTGCCCGGCACCGTTCTGATCATCATTCGATCGTGTCGATGTACAAGTCCGGACCGGTGCCGCCGATCTCGGTCCACACCAGCACGGGCTGATCGAAACGGTCGAGCACCGACCAGGGTCCCGGCGCGCCGCCGGAGCTCGCGATCGCGTGCGGCGTGCGATCGCATCCGATCGCACCCCCGACGAGCGGCCGCCCGTTTTCGAGCAGAGCCGCCGACATACGCTGCGGTTGCCGGGCGCCATGGCGAGGTACGCCGCGGCCGAAGTTTCACGTACAGTGTTCTGAGATGTATCGGATCGCCGTGCTCGTGGTCGCCGCGTGCGGGCGCCTCGACTTTGCGGTCGAAGCGAACCACGGCTCGGGCAGCGACGCCTCCATCGACGCCGCGATCGCGGCCTGCGCCAATGCGGTCGGCCACGACGAGGACGGCGACGGCGTCGACGACGCGTGCGACGGCTGCCCGCACGTCTTCGATCCCGATCAGCTCGACAGCGACGGCGATGGCGTCGACGATGTCTGCGATCCGCGCCCGACGATCGCCAAGGATCACCTCGGCTTCTTCGACCCATTCGTCGGCGGCATGCGACCCGAGTGGCAGGTCGGCGGCCCGATCGTCCCGACCGGCGACAGCATCGTGATCGACACGACCGGGGGCCAGTTCAGTCACTTCCTGATCCCGCTCGTTCCGGCGCAAGACACGTTCGTGCTCGGCGGATCGATCGGCGCGGGCGGTGATGCCGCATCGCGCGAGCTCACCGTCGTCGCGTACACCGGCCCTGGCCTCTACTTCTGCGACTTGCTCGACAACCAGCCAGGAACGCCGACGTTGGACGTGTCGTATACCGACGATGGCTCGAATTACTTCTACGGCACCACGGTCGCGCTCGAGCAACGGCTCGCGAGCGAGGCCGCGAGCGTGACGTTCGTCAACGCACCGCCGATGATGAGCTGCACCACGACCGTACCGGCGACTCAGCAGACGATCACTGACGCGATCCCGGGTAGCTTCTCGCCGACCGAGGTCGGGTTCGGCGTGGGCGGCATCGTGTACACCGCGGACTACTTCATCCAAATCCATTCCGATCCGTGAGCGAGGCGGGACGCGACGCCGGATCGAGCACCGAGCGTTGGCAAATCACATCGATGTAACGGCGCGCGGCGCCGATCAAGGCCAACGCGATAGTTTTCATCGACGCGGCTAGTCAGCAAGCACCGCGCGCTATTGCGCCGCATCGTCGCGAACCGCGCGGATGCATACGCTAGGCTGCGCGCACCATGAAGCTCTATCACAACCCGTTGTCTCCTAACGTCCGCCGCGTTCGCCTCACCGCCGCGGTGCTCGGCATCAAGCTCGACGAGCACATCGTCGACTTCGCGAAGGGCGAGCACAAGAGCGCCGCGTATCTCGCGATCAACCCGAACGGCGCCGTGCCGACGCTCGTCGATGGTGACTTCGCGTTGACCGAATCGCGGGCGATCATGCAGTACCTCGCGTCGCAGAAGCCCGAGTCGGGCTTGCTGCCTCGCGACGAGAAGGCGCGCGCCGACGTCTCGCGTTGGCAGTTCTGGGACGCGTCGCACTGGTCGCCGACCCTCGCCGCGATCGCGTTCGAGCGAATCCTCAAGGGCATGATGAATCTCGGCGCACCCGATCCGGTGAAGATCGAAGAGAACCTCAAGAACTTCCGCCGCTGGGGCGCGGTGTTGAACGCGCGCCTCGAGGGCAAACAGTACGTCGTCGGTAATTCGTTGACGGTCGCCGACCTCACGCTCGCGTCCTCGCTGATGTACGCGAAGCAAGCGGAGATTCCAGTCGCCGAGTTCCCGAACGTCGAGGCGTGGTTCGGCCGGATCACCGCGCTCGATGGTTGGAAGGCGACGACCTAGCGTCGGTCGATTCGGGCGGCGTGATGGATAACGGGATCCATGCGGCGTGGTCGCGCGAGCCTACGCGACCGTGGCACATCTATGGCGTCGCCGCCGCGCTCGGGCTCGCGGTTTACGTCGTCGTATACGGGCCGGGTCAGCTGTTCGGAACGAACGCGTACTGGACGCTGCCGCAGCTCGACGAGCGGATGGCGCTGATCGGCTACCGCTATTTTCTTCACGAGCCGTGGCACTGGCCGGTGTTATCAGCCACGCGATCAACGTTCCGTATCCGACCAGCGTCGCGTTCTCGGACTGCATTCCGCTGTGGGCGCTGATCAACAAAGCGATCGCGACCGTCATCCCGCCGTGGGAGTCGTTCAGCTCGCACGCATATCTCGGTCTGTGGCACGGCCTGACCTACGCGTTGCAGCCGTGCTTCGGCGTCGCGATCATGCGCCGGCTCGGCCATCGCAGCTGGTCTGCGAGCGTGCTGTCGGCGTTGTTCTTTCTCGCGGTCCCAGCGTGGATCGCGCGCTACGGCCACCCCGGCTTATCGGCACACTGGATCGAGCTGTGGGCGATCTATCTCTATCTCGCGACGCCACGCGGCGAGCCGCCACCCCGCCGCGTCGCACTCGGGTGGGTCGCACTGCTCGCGATCGCTTCGCTCGTCACGCCCTATCACGCGGTGATGTCGCTCGGCGTGTTGATCGCGTCGCTCGTGCGTTCGCGCGACGCGCGGGCGTCGGCAACGCTGCTCGCGTCGGGCCTTGCAGCGATCGCGATCGCGCTGTGGTTCGCCGGGTACTTCGCTCACCAGATCGCAACCGCGCAGTGGGGGTTCGCGCGCGAGAGCACGAACGTGTTGTCGTGGCTGATTCCGGTGCGCAGTGGAATCCTCGGCGACGCTCGCTGGATCGCGAACGTGGACGCGACTGGCTACGAATACGAGGGCGCGGCCTACCTCGGCCTCGGCTGTCTCGGCCTACTCGCGCTGCTCCTCCCACAGGTCAAGGAGTTGCCGGCCGTGGCTCGGCGTCATGTCGGCCTGTTCGCTTTCGCGCTCGCGTGCTGGCTGTTCGCGCTGTCGAACCACATCTACTTCGGCTCGCACGAGCTCGCGACGTTTCCGATCCCGAAGTTCCTCAATTGGATCACGCTGCAGTTTCGCGCGCCCGGCCGGTTCGTGTGGATTCCGATGTACGTGCTGATCGCGTACGTGCTGCATCGCTCGCTCGCGAGGTTCGGCGCCGGCTGGCAGCGTGCGATTCCGGTGATCGCGGTCGCGATCCAGCTGCTCGATGCGAGCGGCGAATGGAGTGGGCAGCGGTCCGACACCGACGGCGCACGCGCGGTCATCCTCGACAGCGAGCGCTGGCGACCGTTGGTCGATGCACACGACGCAGTCGAGATCTACCCTTCGTACAACTGCGTGCTCGATAGCGGCTACGTCAGCGGACCTCACATCGTGTCGAGCGAGCTTCAACTGCTCGCAGCGGAGCGCGGCTTGCCGATCAACGGCACGTACAACACGCGACCGATTCGCGATTGCGCGGCCGAGCTCCGGGCATGGCCGACCCTCGAGCTGCGCCCCGATACGCTCTACGTGCTGCTGACCGAGGCGACCGCGATCGCGGATCGATTTGCGGCACGTGGTGCGCACTGCGCGGCGTTCGACGCCGGACGCGTCTGTTCGAGCAACGACGCCGCACTCGGCGATGCGATGCGCGCGGGCATTCTGCGTTCACCACCGGCGCCGATCCGCATGCGCTACGGTGAGAAGCTCCAGCTTGCAGCGCTGTCCGATCCTGCACCCGGCTGGTCGCCCCCAGAGGCGGGCGGTCGGTGGAGCATCGACGCGATGCCCAGCCTGCTGCTCGAGCTCGACGGCGAGCCACCGAGCGCGGTCGCGCTGAAGATCGCGGCGAGCGCGCGACTATGCGGCGCTCGCACCAACGCGGATGTCGACGTGCTGCTCGACGCGACTGCGCTGACGACCTTGCACTTCACGGCTGAAGCCAACGCTGCGACCGCGGTTCGTTCGCTTGTGATCCCGGATCCCGCTCGCTTGCGGAAGACGATCGCGCTCGAGCTCGTACCGCACGACATTCGGTCGCCGGCCGCGCTGAAGTGCGGCGACGATCCGCGAAGACTCGGCGTGTTCGTCACGAGCGTCTCGTTCGAGTAGCGCGCCGATCGCCGAATCCTGGCCACTCGTGGCTCGGAGCGCCCGCCGGAGTTGAACGAGCGCTCGCTCGCGCACGTGTGTGTGCTGAGCCCACCGCCGAAAGACGGTGCGTCTCGTGTGGGTTGACGTAACGTTTCGTCGGCACGTACTATCAAATGGTGGGGAATCTCGAGCCGGGAGGCTCGTTCTCTAACCTCCCGGCTCAATTCGGGAAGTACTCGATCCTAGGGCACCTGGCCACGGGCGGGATGGCGGAGGTCTATCTCGCCCGCCAGGCCGGGCTCGAGGGGTTCGAGAAGGTCGTCGTGATCAAGCGGGTGCGTCCCGAGTTGGACGACGCCCAGACCACCGCATTGTTCCTGGACGAAGCCCGGCTCGTCGCGACGCTCGAGCATCCAAACATCGCGCAGGTTCACGAGATCGGGCTGGTCAACGGCTCCTACTTCTTCGTGATGGAGTACGTCCACGGCGCGGATCTTCGCCACGTGATGGAGGCGTCGATCCGCCAGCGTCGGCGGGTCTCGCTCGCCGATGCGATCTACACGATCGTCCACGTGTGCTCGGCCCTGCACTACGCACACGAAAAAACCGACGCCGACGGCAACCCGCTCAACATCATCCACCGCGACGTCTCGCCGTCGAACGTGCTGGTCAGTCACGACGGCGCGGTCAAGGTCTGCGATTTCGGGATCGCGCGCGCGACGTCGCGGCAGACCGAAACCAACAAGGGAACGCTCAAGGGCAAGTTCTCGTACATGTCGCCCGAGCAGTGCCGCAGCCAGCCGCTCGATCGGCGCAGCGACGTGTTCTCGATCGGCGTCTTGCTCTACGAGCTCAGCACGCTCACCCGGCTGTTCAAGGCCGAGAGCGACTTCGAGTTGCTGCGCACGATCATCGAGGGCGACACGCCGGCGCCATCGACGCGGATCGCGGACTACCCGCCCGAGCTCGAGCGGATCGTCATGCGCGCTCTCGAGAAGGATCCGGCTCTGCGCTACCCGACCGCGCAGGCGATGCAGCTCGAGCTCGAAGAATTCGCGCGCGAGCACAAGCTCGCGATGTCCTCAGTCAACATCGCCAAGATGATGGGCCAGCGCTTCGAGAAGCGCACCGACGCCCTTGCGAGAGTCGGGTCCCGTGATTCCGCGTCGCTGCCGGTGTTTCTCCCGGTCGGCTCGGGCGATGACAGCGAGATTTCGATTACCAACGAAGTCGACGCCGAAGCGATGGGCACACCGATGCTCACGCCGGCGCTCACGCCGACGTTCACCCCGAGCCGATCGCGGCAGAGCGAGCCCATGATTCCAGCGCAGCCACCGGTAGCGCCCGCACTGCCTGCGCTCAAGCGGCGGCGTCCGAGCGCATTGTGGATCGTCGGCGCTGTGATCGCGGGCATCGCGGCCGGCGGCGCGACGGTTGGCGACCAGATCCTCACGCGGATGGCGCAGGCCGATGCCCGCAAGGCGATCGAGGGCGACGTCGAGCATATCTCCTCGACGCTCGACTCGGCGGTTCGCTCCGCGCAGATGCGCGCCGAGGGTGTTGCCTCCGCGCTCCCGGTGCGCGCCGCGATCGAGACCGATCCTGAAACGATGAAGGACTTCGCGTCCCACGAATACATGTTCCCGCTCGCCAAGAACGAGCGTGCAGAAGTGTTTCTCATCCCCGCCAACGGCCCGCCGGTGTCGATGTTGCGGCAGCCGGCGTCGACCGCGCCGCTCGTGATCTCGAGCGCGCAATCGACCCGCCTGGTCAACGAGCACGATCAGCTCGTGTTGGTCGTGAGCGCGCCGATCATGGGCTACCGGAAGAGCACGCCCGGGGCGATCGCTATCGGGGTCCCGATCGACCTCTCGCTGGCCTTGCACTCGCTGGGTGAGCACGCTTCGCAAGCTTGGCTCAGCGGGGTCGGCTCCGACGTGACGCTGATCGATACGCACCCCAAGGCGCCGAATGCGCCGATCACCGTCGACGTGCGGTCGAATAGCGAGCTGGCGTCGACCGCGCTGAGCATCGTCGCGGTGCCGATTTCGACCGCGAGTCCCGGCTGGGCAAAGCCGGTGCAATTCGGTGGCCTCGCCGCCGTCGCGCTCATGCTCATCGTGTACTTTGTCGCCTTGCGACGCTCTCGTTCTTGAGCGCCAAGAGGGATGATCATGAGGAAGCTCGTTGCGTTCGTTAGTGTTGTCGTCGCCGCGTGTGGCGGCGGTCATGCGAAAACCCCGGTTTCGCCCGCCTCCGGGTCTGCTGGCGACTCGGCCTCGGGCACGCCGGCCCCAGCGCCAGCGGCGCCGAAATCGCTCTACGACCGGCTCGGTGGCAAGGATGCGATCTTCGCGGTCGCGGACGAGTTCGTGAACCGGACCACCACGGATCCGCGGATCAAAGAGCGGTTCTTCAACACCGACGCCGCGAACCTCAAGCGGCTGCTCGGCGAGTTCGTGTGCCAGGCGACCGGCGGCCCGTGCAAGTACAGCGGCCGAGACATGCCGACCAGCCACGCGGGTATGGAGCTCGTCGACGACGAGTTCAACGCGCTCGTCGAGGATCTCAAGGGAGCGCTCGACAAGTTCAAGGTCCCCGAGAAGGAAGAGAACGAGCTGCTCGGCGCGCTCGGCCCGCTCAAGCCGCAGATCGTCGCGTCGCCCGACAAGCTCAAGCCGATCGCGGATGCCGATCTCGCGAAGGTGACCAAGCTCGCCGCGACCGTCAAAGACCCGCAAGCAGCCGAGCTGCTGAACGACGCGGTGACCGCAGGCAAGCGCGGTCAGCGCTCGTATGCCGAACAGCTGTTCACCCGCGCCGAGCTGCTCACCGGTGTCAAGCCGGTCGCGAGCGTCGCATCGGTGTTCCGCACTGGCGCTCCGCCACGCGTGCAGACCGCGCTCAAGTCGATGCCGAAAGACAGCGCGCCTCAGCCGAAGACGTCGGTCGGCGGCTCGGAGACCGATCAGCCTGCGAAGAAGCCGCAGGTCGGCAAGCTGCACGGCACGCTCAAGGCCGACGGCGCCCCGGTCAGCGGGATGAGCGTCGTGATGCTGTGGCCCGCCAAGGGCGGTGCCGGCAAGCGCACGCCGAAGCAGCGCGTGATCGAGCAGCGCGAGAAGTCGTTCGCGCCGCACGTACTCGCCGTTCCGGTCGGCTCGACCGTCGAGTTCCCGAACTTCGACTCGATCTATCACAACGTGTTCTCGCTCTCGCACGCCAAGGCGTTCGACCTCGGCATGTATAAGAACGGCGATCTGCGCGAAGTGACTTTGGGACAGG
>CAZDGY010000267.1:0-4843 GCA_964504685.1 uncultured Kofleriaceae bacterium
TGGAATCTCACCACGGGTCGTCGCGTGAAAAGCAACCCCGGTGGGGTGGCGGGGGTGGTGGGGGTGCGGTGGCGGGGGGGCGCTGCGGCGTTACAGCCGGTCCCATACGTACGCGACTTCTACGACCGGGAAGCCGCCCACCGTCGTATTGAGTCGCGACGCGAGTCGGCCGCCCATCGCCTCGTAGAACCCGCGCGCGTGCGCGTTGTGCTCGAGCACCCAGATCACCATAGAGCCCATTCCACTCGCGCGCAGCCACGCGATTACGCGATCGATCATCTCCTGGCCGATGCCGTGACGCTTCGCGTGATGCACGAGATAGATCGCGTAGAGCTCGCCCGCTGCGAGCTCCGAACGGCGCGCCGGCCCGGCATCGCAGAAGCCGACGATGTCTTGGTGCGTGATATCGAACGCGACGAGCGACAATACGGACCGATCGCGCAGGATCTGACGACGCGTCGAAGCGCGTTGCCCCACGTCGATCCGGTCGAGGATCGCGTCGGGCAAGATGCCACGGTAGCTCGATTGCCAACTAGCGGTGTGCGCGCGTGCGATGCCATGTGCATCGCCGAGTGCCGCTTCGCGAATCGCAAACCTCATCGACCCACGATCAGCGTAGCTGATCGCACGTCGACTGGCTCGTGATCGCGCGATCGCTCAGGTGTCGGTGACGCCCCACCGCAAGAGCTTGCGGTAGAGCGTCTTGCGATCGAGCCCGAGAATCTTCGCGGCATCGGTGCGATTGCCGTGGCACGCCTCGAGGACGCGCAGCACGTGACGCCGCTCGACCTCCTCTAGGGTGAGCAGCTCGGGCAGCTCGTTGCCGTTGAGCGAGGTAGGACGCTTGGTCTGTTGATTGCGAATCTTATCAGGTAGGTCTTCCACTTGAATCTCCTCGAAGTGGGCGAGCGCGACTGCACGCTCGAGACAATTGCCCAACTCCCGCACGTTCCCTGGCCAGTCATAGGCCATGAGCCTCTCCGCCGCAGCCGGCGAAAGCCCGACAACTTTTTTGTCGAAGACGGCGGCATGGTGACGCAGCATGTGTTGCGCCAGCAGCAGCACGTCTCCTCCGCGTCCGCGCAAGGGCGGCAGCGGGATGTGGATCACGTTGATCCGGTAATACAGGTCTTCGCGGAACCGCTTGTCCTCGACCATGTCGTCGAGATCGCGATTGGTCGCGGTGACGAGCCGGACATCGATCGTGATTTCAGATTCCGACCCGACCGGGCGGACCTTGCGCTCTTGGATCGCGCGCAGCAGCTTCGGCTGGAGTGCGAGCGCCATCTCGCCGATCTCGTCGAGGAACAGCGTGCCGCCGTTCGCCTGCTGGAACAGGCCCTGCCGGCTTTGCTTCGCGTCGGTGAACGCGCCCTTCGCGTGACCGAACAATTCGCTCTCGAGCAGTTGCTCCGGCACGGCCGCGCAGTTGACCGCAACAAACGGACCGTCTTTTCGCTTCGAGCGGCGGTGGATCTCACCGGCGACGACTTCCTTGCCGGTGCCGCTCTCGCCCGTGATCAGCACGGTCGCGTCGGTCGTCGAGACCTGATCGATGAGCTGATAAACGGTCTGCATCGTCGGGCTCGCGCCGATCAGGTCGCCGCGTCCGCGGGTGTTCGCGACGACTTCGCGGAGCCGCTTCACTTCACCGCGCAACCGGCGATGTTCGGCCGCGCGCCGCACGGCGATCGCGAGTGCCTCTACCTCGATCGGCTTGGTGACGAAGTCGTACGCGCCGGCGCGAATCGCACCGACCGCGGTCTCGAAGCTGCCGAACGCGGTCAGCACGAGCACGGGGACGTCGGGCCGCGCCGCGACGATCTTTTGACACAGCTCGAGGCCGGTCATGCCCTTCATGTTGAGGTCGGTGACGACGACATCGACGTCTTGCTCGGTCAGCTGCGCGAGTGCGTCGGCGCCATTGCCGAACGGCACCGCCGCGAACCCGCGCTTCTTGAGCCCGAGCTGGACGAGCTCGACCATCTCGCGCTCGTCGTCAACCACGAACACCTTGATCGGACGTTCGGTGCTCACGCGGCACCTCCTGTCCGCGGCAAGTAGACGGTGAACGTCGAGCCCTTGCCTTGCGATGACGCGACATCGATCCAGCCGCCGTGCTCGCGCACGATGCCCCAACTGACGCTGAGCCCGAGCCCGGTGCCCTCGCCTACTTCCTTCGTCGTGAAGAACGGCTCGAAGATCCGCTGGCGCGTCGGCTCGTCCATGCCGTGACCGGTGTCGGTGACTTCGATCGCCATCCAGTCGTGTGCGTCACTGCCGACGTACGACGGCGCGACGTGTTCGACGACGTGCGTCGTGATTGTCACCGTGCCGCCGCCTTCTGGCATCGCCTGCACGGCATTGACGACGAGGTTCGTCAGCACTTGGCCCATCTGGCCGTCGTCGGCTTCGATCCGTAGCGTGTCGTCGATCGGCGGAGCGACGAGCTTGACGTTTGCTTTGCGCGCGATCGTACCGACCAGCTCGCACACGCGAGTCGCGAGCGTCGACACGTTGACCGGCGCGGTCTCGAGCGCACGCGGTCGCGCGAAGTCGAGCAGCTGGCGGATCAGCGCGGTCATCCGCTCCGATTGCTCGAGCACGATCCGAGCGGAGTCGATTGCTTCGGCGCCCTCGACTTCCTTCTCGACGATCAGCCTCGCGCGCCCGGACACGACGTTGAGTGGCGTGCCGAGCTCGTGTGCGAGCCCCGATGCGAGCTTGCCGACGGTGGTCAGCCGATCGGCATGGCGCAGCTGCTCTGTCGCCGATTCGCGCGCACCGCGTTCTTCCGCGAGTCGTTCGCACATCAAGTTGATCTCGGTTGCGAGCTCGCCGAGCTCGTCGTGCTGACCGAGCTGAAGCGGGCCCGACAGATCGCCGGTGCCGACGCGACGGGCCTTCGCAGCGAGGCGCGAGATCGGTCGACCAATGAACACGACACCGAGCCCGAGCGCGAGCGCAGCCGCGATCGCGACTTCGCTAGCCGAGCCAATGATCTCGTTGCGCAGAGACTCGCGGACGAACGCGTCGATGTGCTGCAGGGATTGCGCGATCTCGACGCCTCCCAGCTTTGGCGGCTCGCCCGGCTTCTCCGGATCGATCGGCGCTTCGACCGGGATGTACGTGATCATTCGCTGGTTCGCGCTGTCGCGGATGCTCACCGGCTCGCCGTGCTTCATCGCTTCGAGCTCGCTAGCGGGTACGAGTGGCTTGTGCGATCCGACTTGGGCATCGAGCCAGACCCAGCGCGCGCGCATCCGCTCGCCATGGGTCGTTGCGGCTTCGAGATAGCGAATCGCTACCACCTCGCCGTCATGGCTCCACACGACCTGCACGCCGCCGGCTAGCGCGCGGCCAAGCGCGATCGCCTCGGCGCGGAGTTGCGAGTCGAACACCTCGGTCTCGCGGCGATAGTCGAACCATCCCTGCACCAGGGCGACGAGCGCCACCCCGATGACCAGCGCCGCGATGAATTTGCGCGTTAGCCTCATAGTCGGGACGAGTTCTACCCGATCCGCGAAGCCGACGGGCCCGGCCATCGGGAACGCCATCTCAGCGGGACTCCTCGCAGATCGGCGAAACCGCCCATGCCGCCGCGATTGCGCCATGGGGCACAATGCCCCCACAAAGGGCGTGCGAAATCACGCGGAGGCGCATGCTGTGGGTCCCCGCAGCGGTCGATCAGCTCCGTGAAGAAACCATTACGTCTGGGCGCCCGCGCACGTGGCGCTCAGGCCGGGGCGCGACTTCACGGTTTCAGGGGTAGTTAGAGCAACCCCGGTGGGGTGGCGGTGAGCAACCCCGGTGGGGTGGCGGGTGGCTCAGATCCTGAAGTTACGTAGGTCATGACGACCTCAAACATCCTCGTTCCCACCGATCTCGGTGAAGGCGCGGCCGAGGCGCTCGACTACGCTTGCGGGCTCGCGGCCGACCTCGGCGCGACCGTGCACGTCCTGCATGTGATCGGCGTGCCAGCGCTCGGGGTGCCCGAGCTTGGTGTCGCCATGACCGCCGGCGTGATCGACGCGATGGTCCATGACAACCAAGCCACCCTCGAAAAACTCGCCGAAGAGCGGCGAAGTCGCGTGACGATCGGCCACGTCTTGATGCGGAGTGGCGACGCGCGCGACCAGATCAACGAGGTCGCGCGGGAGCTCGACTGCGACCTGATAGTGATGGCGACGCATGGCCGACGCGGGGTGTCACGCGTGCTTCTGGGCAGCGTCGCGGAGTCGGTCGTGCGGACCGCGCCCTGTCCAGTCTTGACCGTGCGGACGGGCGCGACCGTGCGGCCCCGTCACGCCGCGGCCTGAGGCTAGACTAGGTGTGGGATGGCGGGCCAACACGACATGATCAGCGGCCAGCTCAAGCGCCGCGACATCACCGATCCCGCGGTGCTCGCAGCGTTCGCACGGGTGCCGCGCGAGGCGTTCATCGCGGATAACCAGCGAGCCAAGGCCTACGACGACGGGCCGCTGCCGATCGGGTTCGGTCAAACGATCTCGCAGCCGTACGTCGTCGCCCTGACCGCCCAAGCGCTGCGACTTGGCGCCTCCGATCGCGTGCTCGAGATCGGCACTGGCTCGGGCTACGCCGCGGCGATCCTGAGCGAGCTGGTCGCCTCGGTCGATACGGTCGAGCGGATCGACGAGCTCGCGATCGCTGCGCGAGATCGCCTCGCTAAGCTCGGCTACGATCGCGTCCACGTGCACAGCGCCGACGGCTCACTCGGCTGGCCGGCAGGGGCACCGTACGACGCTATCGCCGTCGCATGCGCCGCGCCGATCGCGCCACCGTCGTTGCTCGCTCAGCTCGCGATCGGGGGCCGCATGGTCGT
>CAZDGY010000267.1:4853-7920 GCA_964504685.1 uncultured Kofleriaceae bacterium
ACCGGTCGGTCGCGACGACGACCAGCAGCTCGTGCGGATCACCCGCGACGATGCGACGACGTTCAACACCGAGCAACTCGGCGAAGTTCGGTTCGTCCCGCTGCGTGGTGCCGAAGGCTTCCCTTGAACGACGCGATCACGCAGCGGCGGTCGCGGCCTTCTTGATCGCTTCGATCTCGAGCGAAATCTCGATCTTGTCGCCGACCGCGACGCCGCCGGCTTCGAGCAGCTGGTTCCAGGTCAGGCCGAAGTCTTTGCGGCTGATCGTGGTCTTCGCCGAGAACCCGGTGCGCGTGCCGCCCCACGGATCCTTGACCTCACCAGCGGGCTCGACCTTGAGGTGGACGGGCCGCGTGACCCCGCGGATCGTGAGCTCGCCATCGACCGCGAGGTCGTCGCCATCGCGTACGACCCGGGTGCTCTTGAACGTCAGGTGCGGAAAGTTCGCGGCGTCGAAGAAATCGGCCGACCGCAGGTGGTCGTCACGCTTCGGCTCCTTGGTATCGATGCTCGCCGCGTCGATCTGAACTTCGACGCTCGACTTGGTCGGATCGACCGGGTCGAGATGCAGCGCGCCGGTCCAACTCAGGAACCGGCCATGGACCTTCGAGATCATCAGGTGGCGGACGTGAAAGCCAACGCTCGAGTGCGACAGATCGAAATCCCATTGCTCAGCAGACATGGCAGACTCCTTGGAGGTTCTCGCTATTGCCTTGGGTACAAATCGTAACCATGGTGAATAGTGAGAACCACATGGCGAGTCCGCAAGAGGGCACAACGATGTCACCAAGGAACACCAAGCTTCGTCCGGCACACTCGTGTCCAGCGGTACGCGAGGTATTGCACCGGGTTGGCGACAAGTGGAGCGTTCAGATCGTCGCGTTGCTCGGCGATGGCCCGATGCGATTTTCCGAGTTGCGCCGCGCGATCGAAGGCATCTCGCAACGGATGCTGACGTTGACGCTGCGCGGGCTCGAACGCGACGGGCTGCTCACGCGCACCGTGTACGCGGAGATTCCGCCCCGCGTCGACTACGAGCTGACCAAGCTCGGCGACACGTTGCTCGAGCCGATCCAAGGGCTCGCCGAATGGGCCGAGCAGTACCGTACGTCGATCCAAGACGCGCGCGCGAAGTTCGATAGCAGGCCGGCGAAGAAGACCGCTTAGCTACGGCCGCAACTCTTCGAGGTGCGCGATCAACGTCGCCGCTGGCGAAGGATGGATCGGGCCGCGCGCCGCGACCTCATAGGCATCGTCGCCATCGACGATCACGAGATACTTAGCGTAGTCGCTGACGTCGTCGTTCGCGGGCTTGCCGGCGGTCCACGTCGCGGTCGCCTAGTTCCACAGCTGGTTCGCTTCGCCCGCATCGAGCACGCGCACTGCCGGCGGCGCCGCGGGATCCCAATGCTCGACGGGTAGCACGATCGCCGCGGTCTTCGTGTCAGCATCGAACGCGACCTGCGAGACCACAGGTCCGTACGCGCCGAGCCCACCGCGGCCCCAGAACACGCCGCGTCGTGGAAGCTTCGGGTCGTGGTCGACGAACTTCGTGAGCTCGTCGGTGACGTGGCGGCGGGTCGTCACGTTCTGGCGCGTCGCTGCCCCGGTGCCGTGGTCGCATGCAAGCAGCACGCAGAGTGCGAGCAAACGCATGCGACTAACGATAGCAGGCCTACACCGAATCCGATTCCAGTGCGTCAACAGACCATGACGCTACGAACATGCTTGCTGGTGCTCGCGCTCGGCTGTGGCGACGGTAGGTCGACCGCACCAGCCGCCACGTTACCGACCGAACCGGCGGCGGCGCGCCCGCCCATTTCGGGCTAGATGTCTACACCGCGATCGCCACTCGGGCGAAGGCACGACCGGCGCTCTATCTCGGCGTGTTGGTCGCTGACCTCATCGGACCTACGCCGGACGACGACTGGCTGTCGTCGGTTTATCCGGAAGCGGCGATCGCGCTCGTGCGCGATGTTGCGCCAGCGGAGTCGAGGCTCGCCGCGCAACGCGTGCTGCCACTCGCCGAAGCCGCGCTCGCGCGTTCGACCTCCGACCCGCTGCGCACGATCCGCCTGCGACAACGCGTCGCTGTGCTGCAAAGCCTCGCGCGTTAGGCGTCCGCGATCAGCGCCGAGACTCGACCTTGCGTCGTCCGCGCCCAGCGACCGGTAGATGCGAACCCGAGCGCGACGATCGCGAGCCCGCAGCCGACGACGAGGTACGAGAACGGATGGGTCGCAAGCGCGAAGCCCGGGCTCGAAGCAGCCGCGCGACCGCCGCCGCCGGCGAGCATTCCCGCGAGAGCGACGCCGAGCGACGAGCCCACTTGCCGACTGGTCGACGCAAGCGCGGCGGCGACACCGGCTTGCGCTCTCGGCATGCCCGACACCGCGGCGTTCGTGATCGGCGCGTTGACCATCCCGATCCCGATGCCGAGGCAGGTGTACGCGACGATGAGTTGGACGAGCGGCGTGTCGACTCTCAGTCGGACGAGCAAGCCCGCGCCGATCGCGGTCGCGACGCCGGCGATCACGACCGCGGTGCGTACCTTGCCTTTGCCGACGAGCCGACCCGAGAGCGGCGAGCAGGTGACCAGCGCGACCGCGACCGGCAACAAGCACAACCCGGCGCGCGATGGCACCAAGCCGCGCGTGTCTTGCAGATAGAGCGAGTTGATGAACAGGAATCCGGCGAACGCGGTAAACGCGAGCACCGCGATCACCGTCGCCGATGCAAACGGCGCGCTGCGAAAGAATCGAAGGTCGATGAGCGGGTCGATGCGCCGCCGCTCGTAAGCGACGAGCGCGACGACCGCGCACGCCGTGGTCGCAAAAGCCGCGATGATCCACGGCGAATCCCAACCGGCCACCGGCCCCTCGATCAGGCCGGACGTCACGGTCGCGAGCGCGATCACGATCAGCGTCTGGCCGACGAGATCTGGGCGGCGCGGGCGCTCGGCTCGCGACTCCGGCACGTATCGGGTAGCGAGCGCTATCGCTGCGAGACCGATCGGCACGTTGATCCAAAAGATCGAGCGCCAGCCAACGTTCTCGACGAGAAATCC
>CAZDGY010000268.1:0-7918 GCA_964504685.1 uncultured Kofleriaceae bacterium
GAGGGTCGGCTCAGTCGCCAATCTAAGAATTCGACGACGATGTAGGCCTAGGACGCCGCTGCTTTCTAGGACACCTCTAGCAGAGACGACGGAGGTGCTCGCGAAACTCGGCGACCACCGACGAGGCGGGGTGGCCATCGAGCTCCTGCGCCATCCGCTCGTCGATCACTGGCAGCTCGAGCACGAGCCGATACAGCATCAGGCACGCCCGTGCCGACAACGGGACGAACCGGGCCTCACCCGTCAGGACGACGTTGGATGTATCAGGCGTAGTCCAGCTAACCGTGAGCGTGGTCGGATCGTAACGATATTCGAGGGTGTACCCGAGCGAGCCGCGGTCGAGCCGGCGGGTGAACGTCACCCGTTCCGCCCGTCCATCGTCGCGGCGGCTGACCACGTGCGCTTTCTGGAGGATCGGCAGCCACCGTGGGATCTCCGCGGCGTCCGCGAAGACCTCGTAGGCGACCGAGGCGTTGACCGTCAGCGTGGTCGAGACCTCGCTGACGAGGGGGATGTCGGTGGGGAAGGCGATCGCGGTGGCCATAACTGCTCCTGCGCTGTTGTCCTACAGCAACCGCGATACCAGCCCGGGAGGGGCGATCGGCCACGTGGTTCTAGGGAGTTGAACGAAGCTCGGGCGGAAGACGCTCGCGCCGCGGCAAGTCGAGTGGTCGCCTCCGACTGTCTCCAGTGCGCGTGTTGTGCAACCTAGGGCGGCGTGATGACCAGCCCGCGGTAGTCCAGCCGCGCCCCAGCCGCCACCAAGGCTACCGCCCACGGCGAGCTCGACGCGGCGGCGCTGTCGATGGTCTCGACCAACAGCTCGCGGCGACGCTGGCGAACGGCGAGCGCCGGCAGCGCAACGGCGAGCGCATGCGCGACCTGCTCGTCGCCGATCGCGGCGGTGGCGATCCGGTGACCGCGCGGTTCGATCCACAGCGCGAGCTCGCCGTCGACCTGCGCGATCGCGGCGCCGACTCGACGCGCCGGCCGCGCCGCCGGATCACGCAACGCCGGCCAGGGCAGGGCGGTGCCCCACGCGCACGCCGGATCGAGTGCGGCGAGTAGATCGACGCTATGCCGATGCCTTTCCCGCAAGCGATCGATCGCACCGGGCCACGCGAACTGGGCGCCCTCGAGCTCCGCGACGAAATAGCCGCGGCGGACGACGCCTGCGTCTTCCATCGCGCGCAAGACGTCGCCAACGACCGCGAAGCCGCCCGGCAGCTCGTCGCTGCGCGCCGCGGCGCGACTCGCGATCCCCCAGCGCTCGAGCAGGCCTTGGGCGAGTAGATGCGCGCGATTTGTCGCGGTCGGCTGCGCGCCGAAGCTCGCGACCAACGACCAGCGCCCGCCGAAGGACGCGTGCCCCGAGCCCCGGCGCGTTGCTGGTGCGGCGAGCGAGCGCAACGGCGCGAACGTGTCGTTCGTGACGACGCCTGCCCAGACCAGCTGCCACAACGCGGCGGTGACGTCGGCGCGCGGCGCGCGCGTGGCCGTCTCGAGGGCGACGAGGAACGACGCGCCCGCAGCGGTGAGATGCGCGGTGATCGCGGCGTGGAGCGGCGTCGCGTCCGCGATCGGCTGCGGCGGTGGCGCGAGTGCGGGCGCTCGATCGCGACGCAACAGGACGACCCGACCGTCTCTGCTGCCGAGCGCACCCGCTCCGACCCATACGAGCTCGCCCGCCGCGCCGAGCTCGTCGAGCATGCGCGGCTGGTAGTCCGCGATCCGCGCCGGCAGGATCCGCGATTCGAGCTCGGACATCGGCAGCGCGACGCCCTCGAGTCGCGCGATCGCATCGCGCAGCGCGCCGACTCCACGCCGCGGCTGATCGAGCCCGTGCCAGCGCGGCAAGAACGCGGCGAATGTAGCTGGCGAGACCGGCGCGACATCCGCGCGCAGCTTGTCGAGCGTGCGGCGGCGCAGCGTGCGCAGGACCTCGGCATCACAGTTATCGATCCCGACGCCTCCGGGCCGGAGCTCGCCCCGCACGAGCTCGCCGCGGCTCTCGAGCAACACCAACACCGGCTCGATCGTCGCGATCGGCATCGCCCAGCGCTCGGCAATCGCGTCCACGCCAAAGATGCTGTGCGTCTTCGCGTAGCGCTGAACCAGCGAAATCAACGCATCCGGTTCCGGCGTAGGCGCAGGCGATCCGAACATCGCGCGATAACGATCCTCATCGGCGGAGTCGATGATCCGGCGCTCTCCCGCGATCGTGATCTCGACTGCGAGTCGCGCGGAGATCAGCTCGCCTACGCTTACGCCTACGCCTACACCTACGCATCGGAGCTCGAGCTCGTCGAAGGAGAGGTCGCCGAGTCTTCTCAATAGATCGTGGAGCTCGTCGCGATCGCGCGCGCGACGATCCTCGGCCGTACGCTGCAGCTCGCCGTCGAGGTCGGCGATCACGCTGTTATCGAGCAGCTCGCGCAGCTCTCCGCCTCCGATCAGCTCGCGCAACAGGCCGCGATCGAGGGTCAGAGCCTGGGCCTTGCGCTCGGCGACCGGTGCATCTCCCTCGTAGAGAAACGCCGCGACGTAGTCGAACACCAGCGAGCGAGCAAACGGCGAGGCCGTCGCGGTCTCCGCGGCATCGACCCGGATCTCGCCAGAGCGCAGCTGGCGCAAGATGCCGACGAGCGCCGGCACGTCGAAGATGTCGCGTAGACACTCGCGATACGTCTCGAGCGTGATCGGGAACTGCGGGAACCCGAGCGCGACCCCCATAAGCTGCTGCGCACGCAACCGCTGTGCCCACAGCGGGGTGCGTTGGCCTGGGCGTCGGCGCGGCAGCAACAACGCGCGCGCGGCATTCTGGCGAAACTGGCTCGCGAATACGCTCGAACGCGCGAGCTCGTCGACGAGCCGATCTTCGAATGTATCGGGATCGAGCAGCATGGCGGCGTCATCGGGGATGGCGTCGCCATGGACAAAGCGCATCGCGATGCCGTCGTCGGTCCAGATCGGATGAACGGGATAGCCGAGGCGATCTTCGAGTTGACGCGCGAGCACGAGCGCCCACGGCGCGTGGACGCGGCCACCAAACGGCGACAAGATACAGACCCGGATATCGCCGAGCTCGTCGCGGAAGCGCTCGATCGTGATCGCGCGATCACTCGGGACGCCACCGGCGTGTGCGCGCTGCTCGGCGAGGTACGAGATCACGTTGGCCGCGGCGCGGTCGTCGAGCGCATAGTCGGCGCGCAACCAGGCATGGGTCACGGCCGGAGCTTCGCGCGCGAGCCGGCCATCGAGCTCACGACAGAACGCGCCGAGCGCGAAGCCGAGCTCGACCGGTCGGCCCGGACCTTCGCCACGCCAGAACGGCATCTTGCCGGGCTCGCCGGGTGCTGGCCGGACGATGACGCGATCGCGCGTGATCGCTTCGATCCGCCACGTCGTCGCGCCGAGCACGAACGTCTCGCCCGGCCGGCTCTCGGCGACCATCTCCTCGTCGAGCTCGCCGACCCGCGGGCCGGTCTCGCCGACATGAACCCCGTAGGTGCCGCGATCTGGAATCGTGCCGCCCGAGGTCACCGCGATCAGCGCCGCGCCTTTGCGCGCCGTGAGCACGTCGGCCTGGCGATCCCACACGAGTCGCGGTCGGAGGTCGGCGAACGCGTCGGACGGATAGCGACCGGCGAGCATGTCGAGCACCGCGACGAACGCTGTGTGAGGCAGCTCGCGGTAGCTGGCGGCGCGGCGGATCACGCGCTCGAGCTCGCCGACCGACCACGGCTCGACCGCGACCATCGCGACGATCTGCTGCGCGAGCACGTCGAGCGCACTGTCCGGAATCCGGACAGCCTCGACGGCGCCATCAAGCATGCCGCGCGCCACGACCGCAGCTTCAAGTAGGTCGCCGCGGAACTTCGGGATGATCCGCCCGCGGCTCGTGCCGCCGACGTGATGGCCGGCGCGGCCGATCCGCTGCAAGCCACGCGCGATCGCGCCGGGCGACTCGACCTGGATCACGAGATCGACCGCGCCCATGTCGATGCCGAGCTCGAGCGACGAGGTCGCGACGATCGCGCGTAGCCGTCCGGCCTTCATCGCATCCTCGATCTCGACGCGGGCGTGACGCGCGACCGAGCCGTGATGGGCGCGCGCGAGCTCGGCATCCTCGGGCGCACGGCCGGACTTCGCGGCGAGCTGGCTAAGCTCCTGGGCGATTCGCTCGGCGAGCCGGCGCGAGTTGACGAAGATGATCGTCGTGCGGTGCGCGAGCACGAGGTCGAGCAGGCGCGGATAGATCAGCGGCCACATGCCGCCGGCGTCTTCGCGGCCGCGCGCGGTCGGGGTCGCGACCATATCGTCGGTGGGCACCACGACCTCGAGGTCCAACGCCGGCCGGCTGCTCGCATCGACAATCGACACCGGCCGGTCCCCGCCCAGATATCGAGCTACTTCGCTAAGTGGACGCTGCGTCGCCGACAGGCCGATGCGCTGCGGTTCGCGCCGGCCATGCGCGGTGACGAGCCGATCGAGTCGCTCGAGGCTGAGCGCGAGGTGAACGCCGCGCTTGCCGCCGGCGAGCGCGTGGATCTCGTCGACGATCACGGTGTCGACCTCGGCGAGGCGGGCGCGAGAACGGCCGGCGAGCAGCAGATACAGCGACTCCGGCGTCGTAATCAGGATCTGGCCGGGGGCGACGAGCTGACGCGCGCGTTCCTTCGGCGACGTATCGCCGGTGCGCACGTCGATCGTCACCGTGCCGCCGATCCCTGCGAGCGGCGTGCGCAGATTCTTCTCGATGTCGTATGCGAGCGCTTTGATCGGCGACACGTAGACGACGCGAGTGGTCGGCGCGGCCGGCGCCGGTTCGCGCACGAGCCGATCGAGGCACCACAAGAACGCCGCGAGCGTCTTGCCGCTGCCGGTCGGCGCTGCCATCAGCGTGTGGTGGCCCGCGGCAACGTCGGCCCAGCCGCGGATCTGCACGTCGGTCGGCGTACCGAGCACGCGGGCGAACCACTCGCGCGTCCGCGGGCCAAAGCGCTCGAGCGCACTCACGCGCGCGATATAGCACCTCTGGTCTGGGTCGTTGCTCGCCCGATCGCGAGCGAACGCGTCAGCGCAGCGTCACGGGCCGCAGGTGACGTTGATCGACGCGAGCGTGACGTTGCCGCCCATCAGCGAGACCGTGTACACGTGCGAGCTGCCCGGGTCCTGCTGTTCGAGCTGCGACATCGCCCACGACGCGGTGGTCGTCGCAGTGGTCGAGCTCGGAACGCAGCCACCGCCGCCGGTGTTGCCCCAGGTCCCGCAATCGAGGCCGGCGGTCGACGTGATGCCGTCGCTGAAGAAGATCGCGTCGGCGCCGCAGCCGGAGATCGTGCCCGTCGCCTGCAGCGTGAAGTCGCTGAACGGCGGATCGCTGATCGGCCCGCTGCATGCCGCGCTGACGATCGTCGCGGCGTAGCTCGTGTCGTCGCACGCCGAGCCCGAGCCGCTGCCGCCATTGTTGTCGTCGACGCAGGTGTAGTAGCCGGTGACCGCGCAGGCCGGCGCACTCGTCGTTTGGTAGCACTGCGAGCCGCACTCGATCGGATAGTCGATCGGGCAGCACTCCATGTCGGGGCAGGTCAGCTGGCCTGGGCATGGATTCGGCGAACCACACGCGCCGAGCGCGACCGCCACTGCTATCGAGACGCGCACCATCGACACTCGAACCCCAGTGTCTCATACGGCGCGGTTTCGCGGCCAGCGCGGCGCGGTAACATGCTGTGACCCTTGCTTTTTTCGCCGAAATAGTGATAATTAGATCTGCGCTACTCCAACCAGGACAAGCGCATGACAAAGCAACTCACGTACGTCGCCGGCAGCCGTTCGTTCTCGGGCTACCTGGCAACTCCAACCGGCGCCGCGCGCGCTGGGATCCTCGTCTTCCACGGCGGCAGCGGGCTCACGCCGCACGAGCACGAACGCGCCGAACGGCTCGCAGAGCTCGGGTTTGCCGCGTACGCGCCGGACTTGTTCGGCGAAGTGTTCGCGGACCGCGCACGGGGGATGGCTGCGATCCGCGCGCTCGTAGCCGAACCCAGCGAGCTGCGCGCACGGGCAGGCGGCGCACTCGCAGCCTTGACTGCGATCGCGCAACCGGTCGCGGCGGTCGGCCATTGCTTCGGCGGTACCGCAGCGCTCGAGCTCGCACGATCAGGCGCCGCGATTCCCGCGGTGATCAGCTTTCACGGTGGCCTCGCGACCCGCGCACCGGCGGCTCCCGGAACGATCCGCGCGAAGATCCTCGCGGTCACCGGAGCTGCAGATCCATTCGTGCCCGCGGACCAGCGCGCTCAGTTCGAAGCCGAGCTCAGCGCGGCGCGCGCTGACTGGCAGCTGCTCGTGCTCGCGGATGCGCAGCACGGGTTCACGGTCCCCAAGGTGGCGGCGCCAGGCTGCGCCTACGATGAACGCGCGGATCGGCGGTCCTGGGCAGCGATGCGGTCTCTCGTCGAGGAAGCTATCTCCGAGTTGACATAAGACCGATTCTGCGACGCGACTAGGGTGACCGCCCGGCCTGCTAGACTGCCGCCATGAATCGCCCCGGCTGGTTCGCATACGCCGCGCTCGCCCTGAGTGCCTGCGGAGGCAGCTCGAATGACTACGGTGCTTGCAGCGAGACCTGGAGCCGGATCAGTGTCGGCGTCACGGTCGAAAGCACGTCGCAGTGTTCGGTCGAATGCGCAGCACCGCCGCCGAGCACGTCGTACATCCCGGTCCAGTACACCTGCACGGCGAACGACGGCAGCTCGGTCGCGTGCACCGCGTTCACCGGCAGCGACGGTCGCATCGGCTGCTGCTACGCCACCTATACCGACGGCGGCACGGTTTACGACACGATCGACTACATCACCAAGGACTGCGCGCCGACCTGAGCCCGGCTGATGGTCGATCCGCGCGCCGCCACGCTCGCCTAACGATACGGCCCGGCCGGCTGGGTCTGGCCTAGCCGCTCGATCAACCCGACCGCTGCGGCGAGCCGCGTCGGCTCGGTCACCCAGCCCAGCAACGCGACCGTGACCGCGTGGTCATCCACCACGACCGCCAGCGGACGCGCGATCGCTAGCGGCTCGACCAGGTGGTCGAGCGCGTCGGTCCAGTCGCGGCCCCAGACGCGCCAGCCGTGCAGCGGGAGCTCGATCGTATGCTTTGGTCGTCGCGGTGACGCGCGTGACGCTTCGAGCCCGGTGATCACGAGCTCGCCCGGTCCGGTCCGCGCGAGCCGCAGGCGAGTTCGCAACACGTCGCGCGCCGCGTCGACCGCGGTTTCGTACCCGAGGTCGACCGCAATGTCGTCGACCCGCGCCGCCGGCGCATCGATAACCAGGCGGTCGGCCGCCGCGGTCGCGCCCCCCAGCGCGGCCACGAGCTCCTCGATCCGCGCGGCCGGCGATCCCGCGAGCGCTGTGGCCAACGCCACGACCGAGCTCATCGCGTCGCGATCGTCCGCGAGGACCCCGACTCGCACGATGCACTCGCCTGCGCGGATCACGAGCTCTAGCGCGTTGCGGTCGCTCGCGACCTCGGCCCACGCATCGCGCACCGCGCGATCGAGGTAGACCGCGGCGATGTCGCCGGCGCGCTCGACCGCGCGATCGATCGCGTCGTCGCCACTGATCGCTAGCTCGACGCGCGCGAGCTCGTCGAGCTGCATCTCGATCGCCACCGCGTAGCGCGCGCTGCTCGCGACCTGCCGGTCGTCGTCGCAGGGTACCGACGCGCTCAGCCGACAACTCGAGTGGACGGCTGGCAACGCTCCGGTCAACGTTGCCTCGAGGACGTTACTAGCGCGGTGGCCGATGTCGCCGCGGATCTCGGCGACGAACGGGGCTAGGAACGCCGGGCGAAATGCATCCACCAGCGACTTGTGCCACGGCGCCGGCGCGCGCCGCTGCACACCCTCGTTACA
>CAZDGY010000269.1:0-7902 GCA_964504685.1 uncultured Kofleriaceae bacterium
GGACCTGAGCACCGGTGCACGCGAACTCGCAGCTACCGCCAGTGCACGTCTGGTCGCCTCGGCAGGTCTCGCCCCCGCAGGTTCCAGCGTCGCCACCGCTGGCGTCGTTTCCGGTCGCATCGGCTCCGGGATGACTATCGGGAATCGACGCTGCGGAGTGTCCGCAAGCGATGAGAGCTAGACACAGGACGGTCGAACGCATGCCGTTCGGACGGTTGGGCGGGGCGCCCAGTAGCAACGCACCGACGACGTACTAGCGCGCTGCGTGCGCAACGCAGCGATCGGCCCACGGCATCTCGGTCAGCGCCGTCGAGCCGAGGTCCGTGTCACAGACATCACAGCGGCCGAACCGATCGTCCCCTGCGTCGAGCCATTTGCGACGGCTCTCCACTTGATCGAGCGCGAGCCGAACGACCTCCTCGGGCCGCATCCCGGGCTTCGGTGCGAGCAACGCCGCGAGCTCGACCGGCCGGTCGCCGGCCATGACTTGGGCGAGGAGCTCGGCGAGCGCACGTCCTCGCCCCATGAGACCACGGCGGAGGTTCGCGAGCGTTGCGGCGTCGAACCGATTCTGCAGCGTCATCGGCTGATCGTCACCCATGACCTCCGACCCGTGCGGTGTTCGGGCGCGAGAAGTCCTCTGCACCGCGCGTGCTCGCTCGCCGAGCGAATGCGCGCCGACTACGGAACTGGTGGCGGACTTGCACTCCCTCGAACCCATGGTGCTCATCCTCGCAATCATCCTCGGCCTCGCATGGCTGTTCGGCTTTGCCGTGTTCCATGTCGCTGGAGCCGCAATCCATCTACTTCTCGTGCTGGCGATCGTCGGAGTGATCGTCCATCTCGTGCGCGTCGGGCGATCCCGAACCGCCGGCAGCGCCACTCCATAGCAAGACTGCGCGCTAGCGCGCGCCGTGCGGTCTCGCCACACAGCGCGTAGTCAAGACGCCGCAAAGGCTTCCTCGGGCTCAGTCTCAGAGAGACGCCCCGGTTTTCCAATCGCGCGGCGTCGTGGGCTTCGTTCCGGCGGCGAGGATCTTTCAACGCATATGAAGCGCACCGCAGTCATCGTCGTCGGCGGATCCGCCGGATCGCTCGAAGCGCTCCTCGTGCTGTTGCCCGAGCTGCCGGCAACGTTCGCGGTTCCCGCGGTGATCGTGATGCACATGTCCGCCCATCACCCGAGCCTTCTGCCGGAGATCCTCGCGCGCAAGTGTCGGCTCCCGGTGGTGGAGATCGAGGACAAGCAACCGCTCATCGCTGGAACGATCTACGTCGCGGCGCCGGGCTACCACGTCCTCTTCGAGCGCGATGGCACGCTCGCCCTATCGGCCGATGACGCCGTCAACCATTCGAGACCATCGATCGATGTCGCGTTCGAATCTGCCGCGGATGCATTCGGCGCCGGTGTCGTCGCGATCGTGCTGTCGGGTGGTAACGACGACGGTGCGCGGGGCGTCGTGCGAATTCTCGAGGCCGGCGGCATCGTGCTCGTCCAGGATCCGGCGAGCGCAAGGCATCCGGTGATGCCACGCGCAGCGCTGGCGAGGGCAGGGGAGAGCGTTCGGGTCGGACGGCCCGCGGAGCTAGCTCGCACGTTGATCGCTCTCGCCACCGAGGAGACCAGCGCGTGAACGTCGAGCCGATCCGCATCCTGCTCGTCGATGACACGGCTTGGAGATCTTGCTCGCTCACGACGTCGCGCTCGCGCTTCTCGATGTTCAGATGCCTGATCGGGACGGGTTCGAGCTCGCCGAGCGTCTCGGACGCGCGCGCACGTAGGTTTGATCGATCGATTCGATCCCTGCCCATGGATCGTTACCGACGAGCGACGGGACGGTTTCGATCGTGAACGCGCTCGGGTCTACGCCGGCGGCGAGCTGCTCCCACGTGACCGGCAACGCGACCGGCGCACCGAGTCGCGCCCGCGGCGAATACGGTGCAATGGACGTCGCGCCCCGGCCGTTGCGAAGGTAGTCGAGGAAGATACGATTCTTGCGCTGCGCCTTCGCCATGTTCGTCGTGTAGCCGCGCGGCTCGGCCGCCGCCATCTCGTCGACCACGCGCTTCGCGAACGCTTTGTGCTGCTCCCAATCCGCGCGCGGCTTGACCGGCACGACCACGTGCAAGCCCTTGCCGCCGGTGGTCTTGACAAAGCTGGTGAGCTCGAGCTCGTCGAGCCGACGGCGGAGCCCGAGTGCGGCAGCCGCGACGCGTTCCCACGGCACGGATGGATCCGGATCGAGATCGAACACGAGCAGATCCGGCCGCTCGAGATCGGCGACGTGACATCCCCAAGTGTGAATCTCGAGAGTCCCGAGTTGCGCGAGCGCGACCAAGCCGGGGAGATCCGCGATCTGCATGTAGTCGACCTTTTCGCCGTCGGACTCGGTGAGCTCGACGCTCGCGATCGACTTGGGCGAGCCGGGCGCGCGCTTCTTCTGGAAGAAACACGACTTCCCGCGACCTTCGGGGCAGCGCACGAGCGTCAGCGGTCGCCGCGCGATGTGCGGCAAGATTCGATCGGCGATCACCGCGAGATACGCGATCAGCTGACCCTTCGTGATCCCTTGTTCGGGATAGAGCACCTTGTCGAGATTCGTGAGCGCGAAGCCGACCGGCAGCTGCGCCACGAGCGAGGCGATCGCGTCGGGCCGATTCGAATGCCAGACGCGGTCATGCGAGGCCGCGATCTGTTCGATCGTGCGCGCGGTCGCGACGCTCTTCGGTTGCGCTGCGACGATGTCGAGCTTCTCGTTCGCCGAAGCATCGCGCGACTTGAACAGCAGCCAGTTCTCGGCCTTTCCGCTCGGCTTCGTGCGCACGAGATGCCACTTGCCATGCAGCTTCTCGCCGGCGAGCGTGAACGTGAGATGACCTCGCCGCAAGCCGTCGCTCGGATCGCTTTCGGGCTGCCAGGTGCCGCGATCCCAGAGCGACACCGTGCCGCCGCCGTACTGACCGTGCGGGATCACGCCTTCGAAGTCGGCGTAGTCGACCGGATGATCTTCGGTGCGGACGGCAAGCCGTTTGTCTTTGGGCGACAAGCTCGGCCCTTTGGGCACCGCCCACGACCACAGCACGCCATCGTGCTCGAGACGGAAGTCGTAGTGCATGCGGCGCGCAGCGTGCTGCTGCACCACGAATTGCGGACCGCGACCCGTTGCGGCTTTACCGCCGCTCGGTTCGGGCGTCGCCGTGAAGTCGCGCTTGGCGCGATACGTCGCGAGCTTGGGCTTCATGTGCGGTTGTGCAGCATCATGCGTGCCAGTTGACGCGACCGGAGCCTCGTTCGATGGAAGAATGCGCGCGCGATGCGCGACGTCTTCACCGAACCGGTGCCCGACCCGAACACGCTCGATCAGCTCGGGCCGCTGCGGGCGCTCGCGGGTGTCTGGACGGGTAATGGCATCGATACCCATCCGGTCGCGACGGGTAGCGAAACCAACCCTTATGTCGAGCGTATCGAGCTCCAGCCGATCGACGCGCAAACGAACGGCCCGCAGCTGTTCTACGGCCTTCGCTACCACACGCACATCGTGAAGCCGGGCGAGGTCGCGACGTTCCACGATCAGGTTGGTTACTGGCTATGGGAGCCGGCGACGGGATCGATCCTGATGACCCTCGCGATTCCGCGCGGCCAGGTCGCGATGGCGATCGGCAAGGCACACGCAGACGACACGACGTTTACGGTCGAGGCCGTACGCGGCTCGTTGATCAACGGCATCGTGTCGAACCCGTTCCTCGAGGATGCGTTTCGAACCGAGCGGTTCGAGATGACGATCACCGCCCATCACGACGGCAAGTGGTCGTACAAGCAGGACACGCTGATTCAGGTCGTCGGGACCGGCGAGCCGTTCCATCACACCGACCGCAACATCCTCACGCGGATCGCGGCGCCGACGCCGAACCCGACGAGCCAATCGCGTTAGCGGCTGGGCGCTTCCGTTCAAGCCGGAGGCGTCGATCGGTTCCGGACCGCAGACGCATGCTCGTCGCGCGTTGACCGGGTAAAGTACGCGCGATGCGAACGCCGAGTCGGGAGCAACTCCTCCACTCGCTGTGCGAGGCTGCGGAGCTCGAGCACACGTTGATGTGCACGTATCTGTACGCCGCGTTTAGTCTGAAGACCAAAGCGGACGGGTTGTCAGGCGCGCACCTCGATGCGGTCACCCGCTGGCGCAGCGAGATCGTCGACGTGGCGAAAGAAGAGATGGCCCACCTCGTCGCGGTCTGGAACCTGACGTCGGCGATCGGCGGCACCCCGCACTTCGGCCGCGACAACTTTCCGCTCACGCCGGGTAACTTGCCCGCGTCTGTGGTCGTGCGGCTCGCACCGTTCAGCGCGCCCGTATTGCAGCACTTCGCACACCTCGAGCGGCCCGCCGACTCGAACGAACCTGAAGGAGCCGGGTTCGAGCCGAGTGCTGACTTCCATCGTGGGGGCCGCGGCGATCGCATCACACCGATGTCAGCGGACTACGAGACGATCGGAGCGTTCTACGCGCGCCTCGAGGAGGGGCTGCGCGCGTTTGCGGAGCACCACGGCGATGCCGCAGCGTTTTGCGGCGATCCCGCGCTGCAACTCACCGCTGACGAAGCCGAGCTCGTCGATGTGCGGCCCGTGGTCTGCGTGAAGACGGCGCTCGCGGCGCTCGCGACGATCGTCGAGCAAGGTGAAGGCTCGCCGGGACACGTCGAGGGCTCGCACTACAACCGGTTCGCCGCGGTCCGCGACGAGCTCGCGGCGTTGCGCGCGGCCGATCCGCACTTCGAGCCGGCGTTCCCGGCCGCGCACAATCCAGTGCTCCGGCGGCCGCCGCTCGGCGAAGGTCGGATCTGGATCGAGGACGAAGAAGCGGCGCGCACGGTCGATGTCGCGAACTCGATCTATGGCCTGATGCTCCGCTTGCTCGCGTACTCGTACGTCGTGCCGCGTCCTTCGCCCCACAAGCGCGATGCGATCGATCTCGCGCTCGGCTTGATGCACGCGATGACGCCACTCGCCGAACGCGCGGCGCGGTTACCCGCTGGGCCCTCGCATCCCGGCTGCCACGCAGGCGTGTCGTTCACCGCGCTGCGCGACGCCGCCCCGTTCGTGCCGGGACCGAGCATGGCGCGCTACGTCGGCGAGCGGCTCGACCAGCTTGCCGCCTACGCGAGCGGGCTATCTGCAGACGAACGGACCGCGCGCGCTCAGCGCATGCTCTACGACCTCGAAGCCCGCGCGAAGCGTGGATTTGGTGAACCGACCGTGACTCCGCCGGTGGCGCCGCCGCGCGTCGTCAAGCTGCCACTCGCACCGCCGGTGCCGACGACCCACGACGGCGTCGACGACATCGAAGGCGAGCACCTCACGCTCGTCTACGAGGGCAAGAAGTGCATCCACTCGCGGTTCTGCGTGACCGGCGCGCCGCAGGTGTTTCTCGCGAATGTCGTCGGGCCGTGGATCCACCCCGACGCGATCGAGGCCGCGAAGCTGATCGAGATCGCGCACGAGTGTCCCTCTGGTGCGATCCGCTACCGTCGCAAGGACGGCGGCCCCGAGGAAACCGCGCCGCCGGTCAATCTGGTGTCGATCCGCGAGAACGGGCCGTATGCGGTGCGCGCCGAGATCAAGCTCGACGGCGATAGCGATGACAAGCGCTTCCGCGCCACGCTGTGTCGTTGCGGCGCATCCAAAGCCAAGCCGTTCTGCGATGGCTCGCATCACGAGATCGAGTTCACCGCGACCGGAGAGCCTGCGACGACGAAGGACACCGACATGCTCGCCGTCCGCGATGGCGAGCTGGCGATCGATCCGCTGACCGACGGGCCGCTCCACGTGCGCGGGAACTTGGAGATCACGAGTGGCACCGGCCGCGTCGTGTCGCGTATCCAACAGGCAAAGCTGTGCCGCTGCGGTGGCAGCAACACGAAGCCGTTCTGCGACGGCACGCACCAGCGCATTGGATTTCGCAGCGATCGCTGATGCGGCGGGCGCTCAAGCACGTGCGATGAGCGTGCGTTGTCGCGGGGCGACGAGTACGCTGATCTGACGTGAAGGCCTTCGATCAAGATAGCGCGGGCCCGCGCGAGAACCGGGCGCTGTTTCGGCTGATGGCCGAACGCTCCGGCTACGTGCTGTCCTGCCTCGATCCGAACGGGATGCTCACGTTCGTATCGAGCTCGTCCTTGCAGATTCTCGGTTACGAGCCGGAAGAGTTGATCGGCAAGCCCGGCGTCGCACTGGTCCATCCCGACGACCAAGAAAAGCAACGCGCGAGCTTCGCCGCGCTCGCAGCGACGTCCGTCGCCGAGCTGCCGCCGATCACCACGCGGGTCGCGCGCAAGGACGGAACCTGGATCGATCTCGAGACCGTTGCTTACGTCGTGCGCGATGGCTCGGGCGCGATCCTCGAGATCCAAGCCGCCGGTCGAGAGATCACGTCGAGGCTCGAAGCCGAGCGCGCGCTCGAAGCATCGAACGCGAACTTCCGAGCGGTGCTCGAAGCGTTGCCGGAGCCGGCCGTCGTGCACTACCGAGGCAAGATCATCACCGCGAACCGCGCGTTCGTCACATTGCTCGGCTGGGACTCGTTCGACCAGCTCGGTAGCGAGCTGAAGTCCGGCGGGCTCAAGCTCGTTCACCCCGACGATCGCGCGATCGTCATGACCTGGCTCGGGTCGGTCCTGCAAAACGGGCGCACGCCAGAGCACCGCTTGGTGCATCGCAACGGGGACGTGATCCCGGTCGAGGTCACCGGCGTTCCGTTTCCACTCGACGGCGTGGTCGCAGCGTTGGCGATCATTCACGACCTGCGCGAGCGCAAGCGCGTAGATGCCGAGCTCGCCGCCGCAGATCGAATGGCGACCCTCGGCCGGCTCGCCTCCGGCGTCGGCCACGAGATCAACAACCCGCTGACCTATGTGCTCGGCGCGCTCGAGTTGCTCCGTCGCGACATTCCCTCGTCCGCGACTGGGCCGGCCGACGCGGAACGATTGCTCGCGCGCGTCCAGCAAGCGTTCGACGGCGCCGTGCGCGTCCGCGACATCGTGCGCGATCTGAAGGCGCTATCGAGCGCACTCGAAGGGCCGCCCGAGTCGGTCGACCTTCACCGCGTGCTCGACCTCGCCGCTGCGACTGCCGCACACGAGATCGACCACCGCGCGCGCTTGGTGCGCGATGACGGCGTGATCGCGCTCGTCTCGGGCCGGCAAGGGCGCCTGGTCCAAGTGTTCGTGAACCTCCTGGTCAACGCGGCGCAGGCCATCTCGGACGGCGAAGTAGATGCCAACGAGATTCGCGTCGTCACGCGCATGGCAGGCGAGTCGCGCGTCACCGTCGAAGTGAGCGACACCGGCCAGGGATTTGCGCCGGGCGACGCCGCTCGACTGTTCGAGCCGTATTTCACGACCAAGTCTGGCGTCGGAACCGGGCTCGGACTCTCGATCGCACACCGGATCGTCGGCTCGTTCGGAGGGACGATCGCGGCGGAACCGCGCTCGCCGCGCGGCGCATGCTTTCGGGTCACGCTGGCGGCGTACCGGGGGGAGGCTGCGCGCGAGGTGGCCGTACCGCGCATCACCGCGGCGGTCGCTGGGCCACGAGCGCGCGTGCTGTTCGCGGACGACGAGCCGTTCATTCGCAACTTCGCGAGCACCGCCCTCGATCCTCACGAAGTAATCACCGCCGCGAGCGGCCGCGAGGCGATCGATATGCTCAAACGCGGCGACCACTTCGACGCGATCGTCTGTGACCTCCAGATGCCCGACCTCGGAGGCGTCGATGTCTACGAATGGATCGTCGCGCACCGTCCCGAGCTCGCTGATCGGATCGCGTTCATGACCGGTGGCGCGTTCACCGAGCGGGCGCAGCAGTTCCTCGCGCGCTCGTCCTGCCCGCTGATCGACAAGCCGTTC
>CAZDGY010000270.1:0-7870 GCA_964504685.1 uncultured Kofleriaceae bacterium
TTCGGACTCCAGGCCCTCTGTGAGGGCGGTAATCCAGACCGAGATCGCTGGGAAGACGCGCCACGAGTCGCGACCCTTAAGGTCGAACAACACGACTTGGCCGGGGGCTCCACCGAAACAGCCGACCGGGTCGAATGCGTGGACCTCGACCGACGAGGTGGCGAGCGGGTACCAGGCGCTGTTCCACAACGCATGATTCGAGATGTCCGAGCGTCCAGCCTCGAACTCGCCGACGAGGCGGTTCCATAACTGGCGCTCGGCGTCGACCCGCGAAGGCTCCGTGAACTTGAGGTTGCCGGAGCTCCATCCACCGACTGAACCGAGGACTCGACCGACGTCGACCGGAACCCCAGCCTTCTCCCAGTCAAAGTTCGGCTTAGTGCCGCGGTCGACGTGTTTGTGTGTCGCAAGTGCGCGGACGAACGCTTCTAGCAAGCTATCGGTGATCACGCGCGTCTTGTAGCGAAGGTCGCCTCTGGAGTCGAGCGGCTTCGCGCCGACATCGCAAGTGCTTCACGCGAGTGTTGGGCGCGTCCTGCGATCCCATTACTTCGGCGGCCCGAAGCACGAGAACTGCGGGTCGGCGGTCGGCGACGTCAGGACCCATTCACACCGTTGCTCGTCGAAGCACTTCTTGAGGTCGGCGCACGTGGCTGCCTTAGCGCACGTGTCGATCGCCCGCTTTGCATCGAGCGCCATGTTGTCCGAGCCGTCCTCGGGCCGGGGTCGATACGACTCGTACATCGAGCAGGTCTCGCGAAACGCGAACCGCATCTTCGCGGGCGCTACAGGTTCGCAACTCGCCAGCTGCGCTGCGATGTGTCCACACGGCGTCGCCGCATCCGGTTCGCGCTCACCACACGCTGCGATCAGCGCGAGCATCGCGAGCAGCAACCATCTGGGCCTACGCATATCGCGGCAATAGCACGCGTCTGAACGTTCAGAACAGCGGCTGAAGAGAGCCTTTGACCGCCGTGCACGTGCACGATTGCGCGGTGGGTGGCGGGCCAACTGTAAGCCAGCGAGGTGGGGCCCGGCGGGCGCGGAAGCTAGACAAACTGCGAGATCATGAACGACGACACGACTTCTTTGAGCTGATCTTGGCTGACCGTCGCGGCGAACGTGTAGTCCTTGCCGTCCATCAGCACGAGCTTGAAGTGGTCGTTCGCGCGCAACGCCGGGAGGTAGTCGCCGACCTGGACCTTGAGATGGTCGAGGCCGGCGTCTTCCTTGCTGTAGACCAGCACCACGGTCGACTTGCGGTCGAGCAGCGTGCGGAACCGCTTCGCGAGCTTCGGCTCGTTCTGATCCTCGCCGCGCAAGCGCGACAGGATCTTGTTCTTGCTGTCGACCGCGATGGTCTTCACCCGGCCGGCGATCGCGCTGACGATCGAGTCGTAGCGCGCTTGGCCGCGCAAGGCCTTGAGCCACGCGTCGCGATCGAGCGTACGGTTCAGGTAGTAGCGCCAGATCCGATAGTTCTTGCGCCGCTCCTGATCGAGCGCTTCGTCCTTTTCCCACGAGAACACCTGCGGCCGGAGCAACACGGTCGCAGTGACCCGCGAATCGGCAAGTGCGGTGTGAAACGCATGGTACGCGCCCGAGCACATCCCGGCGACCACGATGCGGTTGACGCCGCAGGTCGTCTGCAAGAAATCGATCGCGGTGCGCGTGTTGTCGACCATGAACGGCGAGTACGAATCGGGCGGTGAGCCGGTGCGCGGCGGCGAGTCAGCGAACCCTTCGAGATCGAAGCGCAACGACACGATGCCGCGCGTCGCGAGCTCGCGCGCGAGCGGCACGTACATGCGATGCGGGCCCATGTGAGGGTTCGCGCCGGTGTTCAAGTAGATCACGCCGGTGCGCGTGCCAGCGGCGCGCTCCTGTGCCTCGGTCGGTTCGGTTACCACGCCGAACAACTCGCTGTCGCCGCCGAACCGCACCGCGCGTTCGCGTACGAGCGGCGCTCCAGCGTCCATTCGTACTTGCGATACGGCGTCGGCGGCACTGGGCGTCCCGCGGTTGTGCGCCGTTGCTGCGATCGGATGGACCTCCGACAGGTAGGCGACGATGCGATCCCACGCCGCGCTTGGAATCACCGAGTCGAGCGGATCGACCATCATCGCTTGATAGCCGGGGATGTCGACCGCGGTGACGTCGGCGCCATTCGCGCTGAGGTGCGCGAGAAACTTCTCGTCGCCGCGCGGCAGGTCGTCGCGACCGAGCACGAGATAGCGCTTCGCGCCGACCGGCGTGTCGAGCAGCTTGACCGCGCCGAGCGCCGCGACGGTCTGTGCCGACAACATGAACCCGCCGGCCTCTTCGCCGCCGAGCACCTTGCCGGTCAGGATCGATTCGTTCGGGTTGATCATGCGCATCGCCTTGAGCTCGCGGACATACGTCTTGCCGGCGAGCGTCGGCGCCCACAGCACCATCGCGCTGACGTCGTCGAGCTTGGGCGCGGTCAGCGCGGCGACCAGCCCGCCGATCCGGACACCGAATAGGCTGACCGCGTGCTCGCCGCTGCGCGCGCGGACTTCACCGACCGCGTGGACGAGGTCGGTGCACCACGTCTGCAAGCGATCGGGGTCGTGGTCGGCGCCCGACGAGTTGCCAGTGCCGTCGTAATGAAATCGCAGTACCGCAAAGCCGGCGAGCGCGAGGCGTTCGGCGAGGTCTCCGTAAGCGCGATACGTCGCTTCGAAGTCCCAGCCATGCGGTGGGCACAGCACGATCGAGCCCGCACGCTGCGCGGCGAGCGGCGCGTGATAGAACGCGAACAGCTCGCGCGTCGGACCGAAAAACATCGGGCTTGCAGCGGTCTGCGCGCGCAACGTGGTTACAGCGTACGGGACTTACGTCAAGGGGCGCAACAGCCGGCGCACCGCTCGCCACACGACGAGCGGAATCTCGTGCGCGCCCTCGAATTCGACCCAATTGACGACGGCGCCGCCTGCGATCGCCGCCTCGCGCAGGCCCTGGCCGGCGGCGAACGACAGCTCGGCATCGGCATGGCCATGCGCGACGAGCATCGGGATCCCGGCTAGCGCCGACAGCCGCGGCTGCCATTCGGAGAACGCGATGCGCGACGATGATAGTAAGGCGATCGCGTCGGGCGGCTGGTCGGCGTGCAGCGCGTAGTCCATCGCGAGCATGCCGCCTTGCGAGAACCCGACGATCGCGACGCGCGCGGCCGGAGGTGCGACTGCGGCCCGCAGCTCGCCGAGTAAGGCCCTTGCTTCGGCGCGCCCGGCCGGATCGGTCTCCGCCAGCTCCATCGCTCCACCTTGCAGGCGGCGCGCACGTGCCTCCGAATCGATCGGCCACCACGATCGCGCGCGGATGACGCCGGGGAGCGGCCCGTCCGGGAACACGAAGCGCGCGGAGACGCCGAGCGCCTGCGCGAACGGCGCCAGGTCGTCGGCGCCCATCTCGCGCCCGTGCAGCACGAGCACGCACAGTGCCGCGTCGCGCGAGCCGATGTCGATCGCGCGCAGGCCGGCGATCGTGATCTCGCGCTGGTCGAGCATCACAGCTCGATCTTCGCGCCGGTCTCCGCGTTGAGCGCGTAGACGTGGCCGCGCAACGCACCGGCTGCGACTCGGCGCAGCGCGATCGTGCGCGTCTGACCGGGCGCGAGGTGGAAGTAGTCGTCGTGCGGCGCGAAGCCCGGTGCTTCGATCGCCACGGTCTGGGCGAACCGCTTGGTCGTGATCGCGAGCTCGGCGACGTCGGCGTTCAACATCTTCGCGCGCGCGGTGAGCCCGATGTCGACCTCGCGCGTCGCCGGCAGCCCGGCGGGGAACCAATACGCGTGCGCGACCGGGTTGCCATCGGACCGAGTCGAGAGCTCGGCGTGGATGACGTGCGCCACCGGTGGTCCGAAGCGATAGGCGAACGACAGATCGAGGAAGCCGTCGAACAGCGACGCCACGGGAACCTCGCGCGCGCTGCGCGGCGCCAGGTCGATGTCCACGCCGCCGCGGCCGACCGCGATCTCACCCGCGCGCCACAACGTGACGTCGAGTCGCATCGGTAGTGAAGCGGCGTGCTCGTCGCAGACGTGGAGCACCAGGCCGTTCGTGCCTTCGTCGCTGAACGCGAGCCCGGTCGGTTGCAGCGCGCGTCGCACCGGATACCAACACGGCTTCGCAGCGCCATGCGCATCGACGAGCCCCCAGCCGGCGCCCGGCCACAGGTCGCGCAGGAACCACACGAGCGCGCCGCGGCAGACCGATCGAGCGCGTCGCCACTCGCTGAACGTCTGCGCCATCACCTCGCCGGTCGCGGCGCGGCCGAGCGCGAGGTAGCGCTCGTGATCGGCGACTCGCAGCGCGACCGGATCGATGCCGTAGAGCCGCTGCATGTACTGATCGCGGACGTCGTCGAAATCCCAACCCGCGCCGAGGTCGCGCGGTGAACGCGCCTTCCAGGCGGGATGATGGACACGCAGCGCGGCACCACCCGGCAATCCGCTCGCCGCCGGGATGTTCGCGAACGCGAGGCACTCCGATGCGAACCGCACCTCCGACCGCCGCGCATCCTCGAGCGGCCGGAGATACGCGCCGACGCCGTAGTACGACGACGGCCCCGCGTTCGACGCGTGCGGGAACGCACCCCGGTGCGCGCTCGACGGCACGTACGCGGTGCCCGGCATGCGGCGTTCGATCACGCGCGGGATGACCTCGTGGAACAGCGGCGGCGACCAGCGCGCTCGCTCCGCACCCCACATCGCGGCTTGCTGCTCGCCCTCGCTATTGCCACAGACGATCGCGAGCGCCGGTCGCGCCTGCAAGCGCGCGAGCTGCTGGTCGACCTCGATTTCGATCGCGCGAGTGAGCTCGGCGTCGTCCGGGTAGTCCATGTTCGCGAACATCAGGTCCTGCCACAGCAGCACGCCGTGCTCGTCGAGGGCGTCGTGCAGCGCGGCGTCCTCGTAGACCATCGTGCCGCCGATCCGCAGCATGTTCATGCCGGCATCGACCATCTGGCGGACCGCGGCGTCGTAGGCGCTCGGGCTCGCGCCGAGCGACACCGGATCGAGCGGCGTCCAGCACGCGCCGCGGCAGAAGATCGGGACGCCGTTGACGCTGATCGCGAAGTCGTCGCCCTGCGCGCCGCGATCGAGCTCGATCGCGCGAAACCCGGTGTGGCCGAGATCGATCGTGAACGTCTCGCCCTTGCGAGTCGCGATGATCGACGCGGCGTAGCGCGCGGGCGAGCCGTGCGTGTGCGGCCACCACAGCACCGGGTCGGCGACCCGCGTGTTGCCGACCCAGGCCCCCGCTTCGAGCGCGAGCGGCAATGTCACCCGCTGATCGCCGTGCGCGAGCACGAGCGTTGCGCCATCGGCATCGCCGAGCTGAGCGCCGACTTGGACGAAACCGGCATCACCGACGACGCGAACGTCGAGCGCGACCTCGCCGACCGCGAGAGCGCGTTGCTCGAGCCACACCGGTCGCCACGGGCCGACCGCGGGGCAGGGCGGCGACCACCCGGGCGTCCGGCCGAGCAGCGTGGTGCGAAACCAGCGCAGCTGTTGCTGCTCGAGCATCGGCACCTTCCAGCGCGGTCGCGGTCGCTTGTTCGCAAGCTCGGCGGTGAGCGAGCGACAGCGAATCACGAGCTCGCGGCCCGGCGTGCGCAGCTCGATCTCGCGCGCGGTGAACATGCCGTCGCCGTGCGCGACCCATTCGCCGTCGATCCACGCGTCCCACAACGTCGCGACGCCGTCGAACCCGATCGCGACCGGCGTACGCGGCGAAGCCGATTGCGCCTCGACCGGCAGTTGCGTGCGCCACCACCAATCCTCGGCATCGAATGCGCGCTGATCGTCCCAGCTCCACAGCCCGGCTGCGCGCAATGCGCTCGCTGCCGTGCCCGGCACGCTCGCCGCGATCCAGGTCAGCTCCGCGACCCGGCTGGGATCTGCGTGCGACCCGGCCGGCGCCGACGCGATCTGCCAGCCTTGATCGATCGCGACCCGCCGATTCCCGGTGACGCCGCGGGCTCGACCGCGCATCACCGACCTGCGGTTAGCTCGTCGATCGCGGTGCGAATCGCGCCGATGCTCTCGAACACACTGCGCTTGAGCATGTGATCGGGAAACTCGACGTCGAACTCACCTTCGAGCGCGAGCATGACGTTGACGCTGGCGTGCGAGGTCATGCCGGCTTGATACAAGTCGGCTTCGTCGGCGAGCTCGCTCGCGTCCTTGGTCAGCCGGCCGTGCTCTTTGAGGATGGTGCGGATCTTCGACGCGTTATCGCTCATAGGTTCTCGTGACTACATGTTCCGACGGAGGCGTGACGTTCGCGACGACGACCGCGATCGCATAGTCCCCGTCGCGACTCAACGATAGCGCAAAGTCGTGCGCGCCGATCGCTTCTGCGGCAGCGCGCGCGGCGCCGTAGAGCGCGATGTCGCAGGCGCCGTTGTCGCGGCGGCGGACCTCGATCTCGCGCCAACCGATGCCGTGGCTGCGCAGGATCTTCTTCGCCGCTTCCTTTGCCGCGAACCGCGTCGCGAGCCGGCTCGCGCTGGTCTGCGGTGCGATCGCGGGAAAGCCGATCGCGTACTCGGCTTCGTGGTCGGTGAACACCCGGCGGACGAACCGCGCGCCGAACGCCTCGTACGTCTTGACGATCCGGCTGATCTGCACGAGGTCGGTCCCGACTCGGAGCACTGCTAACAGCTTAACGCCGTCGCCGTGCAGCCGTCAGTTCCCGATGCACGAATAGTCGCCTTCGTAGCAGCCGATGATCGAATCCCTGCACATCCAAGCGTGATCGCCGGAGCTGTCGGTCGTGATGTACTCGTCGTCGGTAAACACACCGGAGTACGCGCAGCCGTTGTCGTCGAAGTCGATCGAGTCGTAGCCGATGTCGATCTCCCACTTCACGTCGTCGCCGTACTCGCCCGACGTGTCGGCCTCGCCGTAGTAGTCGAGCTCGCCGCTCAGCAGCGTAGGCGTGCTCGTGACCGAGCCTCTGACCGTCCACGTGAAGTAGCTGTCCGACGTCGTGATCTTCATCGTGAGGTCGACGGTCAGCATCGTGGCGGTCGTCGTGATCGTGCCGTCGAGCGTGTAGCTGACGTCGTCCTCGGTGTCGCCGTAGCCGACATACGTGCAGGTGTTGGTGGTGGCGTCGCAGGTCGCGGTGCCGGTGGTGTCCGCTGGCCGGCCGGTCGCGCCGGTGCGGAACGTCGGGATGTTCGGCGGCGCGGGTCGCGCGCTAGCGCTCGATGGCGTCACGACGGTCTCGCTCGCGGCGAGCAAAGCGAACACGTCGCTCGCGGCGCTATCCGGGTCGTCGCCGTTCACCGCCGAGACGATCTGGCCGATCGTGTCGAACGTCTCGGTCGCGCTCGCGGTGTCGAGCGTTCCGCTGCCGGTCGAGCTACCCGAGCCGGGCAAGTCGCTCGTGCCACACGCAGCGAGGGCGAACGCGGCGCAGGACGACAGGATCTGGTAACGCATGACAGCTCGCTTTCCAGACAGCCATTGTTCGTCCTACGACCGGATCAACGCCGAGGATCCCCGATGTCGGTCGTTGTCGCGGTGGTCGTGAACTGTTGGCTACAGGCTCAGTCGGCCCGTTGCTCTAACGTCGCGATCGCGCGGTCCCACGCGTCGGCCCACTCACCGAAGATCGCCGTTCCGTCGAACGGCTTCTTGCCGTTGACAACGCGTGCGACCTTCAAGATGAACGACTTGGCACCGGTCGAGATCGTGTCGTAGGCGGTCACTGCGGGCGCGAACTGGCCGCCGTCGTCGCTGCTCGTCAGCCAGCGCAGGTAGAGGGCCATCAGCTCCGCCGCCGCGCCGAGCTGGCGCACGGTCGCGAACGCCCACGCGTGATAGTAGGGC
>CAZDGY010000271.1:0-7864 GCA_964504685.1 uncultured Kofleriaceae bacterium
CGCTCGCGTCGCGGCGCTGGAAGCCGGCGAGGTCGATGTCGTGTACGAGGTCGATGGCACGCGCATCATGTCGATGGTCGATGCCGAGAGCTTGCAAGTCATCGATCCCGGCGTGTGCCTCGGTCACGACGGCGAGTATCGCGTGTTGACGCTCGACGCGATGCCCTCGGTCGTGCGCGAGGCGATCGAGACCGGCCGGCTGAACATCACGAGGCGAGCATGAGAGAGGTCTGTCTACTCGTCGGCCGCAATGGCGCGATCCTGTGGGCCGACGCCTCGGACAGCCCGGCGGCGCTGCCCGATTCGCGTGCGCGCTGGGAAGCGATCTGGCGCCACCGCGACGAGCTCGACGCGATCGTCCATTCGCATCCGGTCGGCCCGGCAGCGTTCTCGTCCGAAGACGAATCGACGATGCAGGCGATCGATAGCGCGCTCGGCCGCCTCATGCGTTATTGCGTCGTCGCGCCGCGGGTTACGATCGCGCGCACCGGCGAGCACGACGTACGACTTGATCCGGAACCTTGGTGGGCAGCGCTGTTGCGGCTCGCCTCCGGCATGAGAAAGGAAGAGTGATATGGCGCACCTCAACATCACGTACCAGGGCCAGTCGGCCGACTACGAGCTGGAGCTCGACTTCGCGGCGAGCGACCAGGACATCCGTCGCATCGCGGTCGAGCTCGTGCGTTCGGGCGACGTGCGTGGACTCCATGTCGCGCAGCTGCCGGAGCACGCGTTCGATAACTTCGTGATCGATCGGCTGCGCGCGCCTGATGGGGCGCAGCGCATCTACGTTCGGCCGAAGGTGCCGTTCGGCGCCGGCGGCGCATGAAGATCGTTGTCTGTGGAATAGGCGCACTCGGATCGACGGCGGTGCAGTACTGCCGCAACCTCGATGTCGAGCTGCGCCTCGTTGATTTTGATCGCGTCGAGTCGAAGAACCTCTCGGCGCAGTGGTTCGTCAAGCAATCGGTCGGCAAGAACAAGGCCGAAGCCGCGCGGCTCCAGCTCGCGAACTTCTACGGCGCGAAAGCCGAGGCGTTCGGCGTGCGCCTCGCCGCGACCAACGCGGCGCAGTTGCTCGCCGGCTGCGAGCTCGCGGTCGATTGCTTCGATAACGCCGATAGCCGCAACGCGCTCGCCGAGGCGGCGCGCACCGCTGCGGTGCCGTTGCTTCACGCCGCGCTCGCCGGCGACGGCACGTTCGGCATCGTGCGTTGGGACGAGCGGTTCGTCGCAGATCGCGAAGATGTCGCCGGGCAGGCGACGTGTGAGGGTGGCGAGCACTTGCCGATGATCGGCCTCGTCGGAGCGACGCTCGCTCGCGCGATTCAAGACTTCGCGCGAGGCGGCGACCGGCGGGACTACATGATCAGCTTGTCCGGCGTCGTGCGCACCGCCTGATCACGGCGCGACCGCGACTACACTAGCGCGCTCGTGCATCGTGCGCGCGTAGCCGCGGAACGCGGGGTCGGGCGCCGCGGCCGAACGCACGCGCACGAGCGAGCCCGGGTTGTCGGCGTCGCCGTAGACCGTGGTCCACCCGGCCGGCACGTCGGGCGACGACCAGCGATAGAGCAGGCGAGCATCGCGCGGCGCGAGGTTGACGCACCCGTGGCTGCGCGGGCTACCGAACCCATCGTGCCAGTACGACGTGTGCAGCGCGAAGTCGCGGTCGTAGTACATCGTCCACGGCACGTCGGCCACCGAGTAGACCGAGCCCTTGCTCGCGTCGCTCGTCATCACCGCGGTCTCGTGCTTCGACGCGATCCGGGCGACGCTCGTCGGCGTCTCGTGCTGATACTTGCCGGTCGACACGAGCGTCGCGTAGACCGGGCGCGTGCCCTCGTAGGCGACGAGGATCTGCGCGTCGCGATCGATGTCGAACCATTTCTCGTCCGCGCGTGTGCCGGGCGGCGGCTCGGCGACCGTGGTGATTCGCAGGTCGGCGCGTTCGAGCCACGCGGTCTCGTCGACGCGGACGAATCGGCCGTCTTCCGACGTCTCGAGGATCGTCACGACCGTGCGCGGTGCGAGCGAGCCGATGACCTTCGCGCGCGGTGATGGCGCGTTGCGCGTGCTCGCCGGCTTGTACGGATCGCGATGCGAGCGGACCCACGCGGGCAGTTGCGTCGGATCCCCGATCGCGACGCCTTTGAACCGCGACGGCGAGATCTGCATGATCGAGCCTTCATCGATCAGCTCGCCTTGCGTCGTGCGCCAGAACCGCCGGCCATCGACTGCGACTACGCCGACAGCGCGCACCGTGTTCGAACCCGCGAGCGTGCGGCCATTCGTGGCCGCCGCGGCATCATCGCGACTAGTGAACGCTTCGGTATCGCCGCGGACCATGCCGTAGACGGCTTTGATCGGCTCCGGATCCGAACCGTCATCGTCGAGCGACGCGACGGTGGCGACGGTCGGTGCGTCACGGCTCGGCTCGACCGCGGACTCGCAGGTCCAGCCGCGCGGCGCGAGCTCGATCCACCGGCCGTCGGCGCCGTCGGTCGTCGGGCAATCGCCGCCCGCAGCGACCGCTTGTTGCACGCCCGCGTGCGTGCCCTTGCGAATGATGCCGACGAGCTCGGCGTCGAGCCGTGGCTGTTTGCGCAGCGCGGTGTTCTTCAGCAGCACGACCGATTGCACGCCCGCCATGTACGGTGGGTTCGCGGCTGGCTGCGGCTGCACCGCCGCGACGATCGGTAGCGCCGCGACCTTCGGTGCAGCGGGCGCGATCGCGACCACGCGCGGCGCCGCGATCGGCTCGGCGGGACGCGCCGGACTGGACCCACAACTGATGGCGACGAGCGCGAGCAGGTTTCGCATCGCACACCGTGAGTGCAAGGCGGTTGCCGCCCGTAACCAACCGACATCGCTCGATCGCGGTCCGGGCGACTAAGCAAGAACCTGCGTGATCGCGCAGGCTCAGTGATCGAACTTCTTCTTGATGCCGTAGGTCTGGATCTTGTGGACGAGCGTGCGCAGCGGCAGACCTAGCGCCTTCGCGGCTTCGGTCTGGTTGCCGTTGTGCTTGTGCAGCGCCTTGAGGATCAGCTGCGCCTCGTACCGCTTGAGGTGCTCTTTGTGATCAGCCGGCATGTCACCGGACTCGGCTGCTTCGGGATCGACGGTCTGGGCTCGCATCGATCCGCCGGTGATTCTGTCGGTGAGGTCGGCTGGGGTGATCGCGTTGCCCTCGGCGAGCACGACCGCACGCTCGATCGCGTTGCGGAGCTCGCGGACGTTGCCGGGCCAGCTATACGACTCGAGCGCTGACATCGCGCGCGGATCGATCGTGCGCACTGACGTGCCCGCTTGGTCGTTCGCGTCCTTCAAGAACCGCTCGGCGAGGGCGCGGATCTCGTCGACGCGCTCGCGCAGCGGCGGGATCCGCAGCGTCATCGTGTTGAGGCGATACAGCAAGTCTTCGCGGAACCGCCCCGCCGCGACCATTGCCTCCAGATCGCGATGGGTCGCCGCGATCACGCGAACGTCGACCGCGATCTCTTTGTCGCCGCCGACCCGCGTCACCTTCTTGGTCTCGAGGACGCGGAGCAGCGCCGCTTGCGCCGACGGAGCGAGCTCGCCGATCTCGTCGAGCAACACCGTGCCGCCATCCGCTTGTTCGAAGATGCCGCGCGCCGATTTCTCCGCACCGGTGAACGCGCCCTGCTCGTGGCCGAACAGCACGCTCTCGATCAACATCCCGGGGATCGCAGCGCAGTTGATCGTACGCAACGGCTTCTTCTTACGCGGGCTGCTGTCGTGGATCGCGCGCGCGATCACTTCCTTGCCAGCGCCGGTCTCGCCGTTGATCAGTACCGCGATCGTCGATTGGGCCAGCCGCTTGACGGTCGCCATCACCTGCTTCATCGCGGTGTTCTTGACGATCACCGCCGAGGCTTCGAGCGGATCTCGCGGCGCGGCGCGATCCGAACGCTTCGCGACCTGCAGCGCCGCGATCAACTCGTCGGGCGAGCCGCCGTCGGTGGGAAACGTTACCGCGCCACACTGCAGCGGCGGATCGCCAACCGCGAGCTTGCCCATCAACATCCGCAGCTGATCCGCGGTGGCCTCGGGCAGCGACACGAGCACCGCGGCAGGGCCGAACAAGCCGACGCGATCGACCGGCCGCAACGCGACGCGCAGGCGATTTGCCCACCGATTCACGTGACCGTTCGTCGCGCTGGGACTGCGCACGAGCATGAGCGCGAGCGGCCGACCGAACGTGCGAGCCCGCGTGATCTCGTCGCCGAGCGCTGCGACGAACCGATCGTGACCATCGAACCCGCGCAAGTCCTCGTCGACCGACGACACGATGTGGACCGATACGAGCAGCGGACCGACCGCGACCTCGTCGCCGGGCATGATCTTCGCGCGCGTGATCCGCTCGCCGTTCTTCTTCGTGCCGTTCGTGCTCTGGAGGTCCTCGACCCAGATGCCGTGGTCGTCCCAGGTGAAGCGCGCGTGCTGGCGCGACAGCCCGAGGTCGTTGATCTCGACATCCGATGGCGCCGATCGGCCGATGACGAGCGGCCGGCCCTTGTCCATATGCGCGACCGTCGCGCCGTCGCGGTGATAAACGACGAGCGTGGTCCGCGCGTGCATCACGACGTCGCCGTGATTCTTGAGCGTGGTATCGCGAGAGGTCATCGGCTTGCTCGAACACGCAAGTTCTTGCGTAGTGAGCATCTCGCAGATCCGAGAAAACACAAGGGGTTAGGCCTGGACCAGCCCTTGCTCTTAGTCGGGACCTCAACCCTTCAAGGAGCAACTACATGTTCGCAGGTCTCATCACGATCGCTGGCGGAATTCTCGCGGCCTCGGCTCTCATCATCGCTCGCAAGCCGAATGCAAAGGAGCTGATCAACAAGCTCACGCCGTATCAAGGCTGGATCGGTATCGTCATGTTCTTCTGGGGCGTATGGGCGGTGATCGATTGCGTCACCCACCTCGGTCTTCTCAAGTCGATGCCGTTGTTCTGGACGTTCTGGCTCGCTTCCGGCGTCGCCGACCTCCTGGTTGGATTCCTACTAGGCTTTGGCTTGATCACGAAGTACGCGTTGTCGAAGAACCCCGCGGCCGAAGCTCGCGGCACCGAGATCCGCGCGAAGCTCGCACCGTATCAAGGCACGTGCGGCCTGTTCGCGATCGCGATGGGCGCGCTGTACATTGTCTGGCCGTACGTCGCGTGAGCTAGACTGCGCGGGTGCAGAGGCTGATCATCGTGGCGTTGTTGATTGCAAGCGCACCCGTGACCGCCGAACCGGTCCAGCTACTGTGGGACGTCGCGTTCGGTCCGATGCTGCTCGATCCGGCGACCACTGTCGTGCTCGCCCGGGTCGACGGCGTCGTTTCGGGGCCGGCGAACGCCAGCGGCGACGCGCCATCGCGATTGCGACTCGTGATCGAGCGGACGCTGCGTGGCCCGATCAAAGCCGGTGATCCACTCGAGCTGCCGTTCACGAAGCAGCTGCACTACACGCGGCCGGTCGACAAAGCGCGCGCGTTTCACGACCAGTGGCAAGAGCTCGCGTTTCACCGCGGCGATCTGCTCGTGTTCTTGCTCGCGCGCGACGAGCACACGTGGTCGCCGCGCGCGGTGCTGCAAGTCGCAGACGCTGCGGCCGATGAAGTCCAGGACCTCGCGCGCTGTGTCGACTCGAAACGATCGCTCGCCGACGTGGTGACCGAGGCGTTGCACTCGCCGCACGCGATCAGCGAGACGTTCGCGCGCGCGGCGCTCGAGAGCAAGTCCGCGCTCACCCGCGCCGAGCTCGCGGCCGCGGTCGCCGACGTGATCGGCACCGTCGCGGTCGATGCGGAGAAGCGAGATACTTGGTCGCTCTATGACCAGCACGTGTTCGATCTCGCGCAGGGTGGCGACCCGACGAACGTGCTCGTCATCCAGAGCTTGCTCTCGGCGTCGCTAGCCGGTAGCGCGAAGCCGATGTCGAACTACGTCAGCCTGCTCCATCAGTTCGTCGTGCAGGACTGGAACGGCAAGTCCGACGTGTCCGGGCGAGTCGCCCTGCTGAAGGCGGTGCCGGCGAAGCTGCGCTCGACGGCGGCGGCGACCTATCGGCGATGGGCCGCTGCGACGTCCGGAGACGACGCCCAGGAATACCGAGCGTTGGCCACCGTGCTCGGCCCGTAGATCGCCGGCCCGCCACGCTCGCCATGATCGTGTGGATCGAAACACGTGGCGCGATCGCGTCAGGCTGGCAACGGCAATCCGCGATTCGTGCGACGCTCGCGCGATGCCACCGGCGACTGATTGGAAAGAGGAAGTTCCTGACGACGAAGCAGCTCGGTTCGAGCGCTACGCGACGATGTTCGGCGAGATGCAGAAGGGCCGCGCGCACGGTGGCGCCGTAGATCGCGCGCTGCACGCCAAAGCGAACCTCGGCGTCGAAGCAGAATTCGAGGTGCTCGACGATGTCCCCACCGACGCGAAGCTCGGGATGTTCGCGGAGCCGAAAACCTATCGCGCGCTCGTGCGCTACTCGAATGGCAGCCCGCGCCGCCAAACCGACGCGAAGCCCGACGTGCGCGGCATCGGAGTAAAAATCCTCGGCGTCGCCGGCAAGAAACTGATTCCCGGGCTCGAAGATGCGACGACCCAAGACTTTCTCGCGATCCGCACGCCATCGGTGCCGATGCGCAACGCCGACGAGTTCGTCAAGCTGGTGCGCGCCGCGCAGCCCGCGGCACTTGCTCCGTTCAAGCTGATCGGCGCACTCGGCTTCGGTCGCGGCATCGGCTTGCTCAAGAGCGTGCTCGCCGGGCTCAAGATGCCGACCGCGCCGCTCGCGGCGACCGCGTACTACAGCGCATTGCCGAGCAAGTACGGTCCATATGCAGTGCACTTCGCGTTCGTGCCACACGATCCAGTCACGATCGCCGCGGGCAAAGACCCGAACGCGCTAGGCGATGCACTCGCCGCGCGGCTGCGCGAACGCCCGGTCGTCTACGATCTGCGCATCCAGTTCTATCAAGATCCGACGCGCACGCCGATCGAGGACGCGTCGGTCGAGTGGAAAGTGGCGGACGCGCCGTTCGTGACGATCGGCAAGCTGACCTTGCCGGTACAGGACGTGACGTCGCCGCGCGGTCTCAAGATCGGCGAATACATCGAGACCCTGTCGTTCGATCCGTGGCACGCGCGCGAGGACATGCGCCCACTCGGCAACATCATGCGCGCTCGGAATCAGGCGTATCGAGTCAGTACGAAAGGGCGAGCGGCTGCGCCCGAGCCGACCGAGCTGCCGAGCTTCTAACCCGGGTTAGCGGCCGGTGAACTTGCCGGCGCGGCGCTCGAGGAACGCCCTCAGACCTTCTTGCATGTCGGCGCTCGCGAGCATCGGCGCTAGATCTGGGAGCAGGCGGCGCGCAGCTTCTTCGGGATCGCGCTGCGCGAGGCGAGCGGAGGCGATCGTGGCGTAGACGCCGAGTGGAGCCTGCGCGGCGATCGTCTCGGCTATCGCGGTCGCGCGCGCGAGCTGTTGGCCGGGCGCGACGACTTCCTGAACGAGGCCGATACGATGAGCCTCGGCGGCGTCGAAGTCGTCAGCGGTGAGCAACCAACGCATCGCGTTGCCCCAGCCTACTTCGCGCGCCAACCGGATCGTCGCGCCGCCGACCGGGTAGATCGCGCGCTTGATCTCGATCTGCCCGAAGCGAGTCGAGCTCGCCGCGATGCGAACGTCGGTCGCGAGCAATAGCTCGATGCCGATCGTCAAGCAGATACCTTGCACCGCCATCACGATCGGCTTGGTGAGCCGCGACCCGACGAGACCGAGCGGATCGATGCCGCCTTCTGGTAACGGAAACGCGCCGCTCGCGAACACACCGCTCCATTGCGCGA
>CAZDGY010000272.1:0-7850 GCA_964504685.1 uncultured Kofleriaceae bacterium
GGTGCAGACGCGCGACCGCACGACGTCGGCCGATGCGAACAGCTACGTCCTGATCTCGACCGCCGAGCCTGGCGCGCTGATCGGCCTCAAGGATCGGCTCGTCGACGTCGCAGCCATGCACCAACTCGACTTCAACGTGCTCGAAGACGGCTCCGCTCTGCTCACCGCTCGCCAGCCCGGCAAGCCCGGCGCGATCTCGGCGACGCGCGCCGGTATCGCGTTGCGCACGATCATCCCAGATGGCGCGCTCAGCGTGTTCGGGCGGGCCCATGCCGACGACACGCTCGACTCGGTCGTCGATCGCGGCGCCGAGCTTCTCGATCAAGCAACCGTTGTCGGGTTGTTCGGCGACGAGGAGAGCGAAGGCATGCTGCTCGTCGATGACGTCGTCGCCGATCTCGTCCGCGAGGAGGTCGAGATCGAGCACACGCCGCACGGCAACACGATCCGCCGGCGCAGCTAAGGCGAGCTGATCGCGACGAACCAGTGGAGCGCCAGCTGGATGCTGCCGATGCCGACCGAGACTTTGGTCGGCACGTACCCGACCGGATCGGCGCCGCCGATCGTCGACTTGTCGCCCGGCCACGTTGTCGTACACGACACCGCGCCGGCCCGATCGTCGAACGACGTGATCACGTCGCCTGGACCGAGCGGAGAGATATGGTCGGTGTCGATACGCGAGTAGCTGCCGGACGCGTCGACCGTGTAGCCGAACGCAGGCGTGCCCATCGTGGACTTGAACAGCTCGCAGTAATAGGCGTGGCCGCCGTCTTGCTCTAGCCCGACGAGGATCTGATCGGTGGCCGCGCCCGGTGGCACGACCGTCACGAGCGTCGCGCTATAGGCGTAGTGCACGTGACCGAGCGGCATCGGCAGCGACGCGTTGAAATAACTTACGGTCGAGTCGACGTCGAGATCGTCCCCGCTCTGCGTGACTAGATTCATCGTGAGCTTCCACTCCGGGCGGATCGACGTGAACGGATCGAAGAACGCGATCGCGTCGCCAGGCGTCATCGGATTCGGATCGCACAGGTCGTCGACGCCGTCGCCATCGCTATCGATCTGGTCGGGGTCGGCAAGCTGGGGGCAGCCGTCGCACGCGTCGTCGACGCCGTCGCCATCTTCGTCGTGGCCCACCGGATTCGCGCAGGTCTTCGCAGCCCCGAGGTCCGCGAAGTCGACACGGCCGCAGGCTACGACCAAGACGACAAGCCACCGCACCATCGCTCTACGATAGCCGCGACAGCTCGGTCTGGACCAACAAGTACGCGAGTCGCAAGAGATTGAGTCGAGCTTCCGCCGAACGCACGCGCCCCGCGAGCTCGCCGAGCCGAGTCCGTCCGTCGAGCAAGCTGTAGACGCGGAGCAGCGCCTCACCGAGCCCGAACTGTGCGAGCTCGCCGTCTTGCACCGGCTCGCGCGCGATGAACGAGCGCGTGTTCGCGGCCAGCCACTCTTCGACGAGCGGCTCCGACAGCTGCGCGGCTCCGGCGCCGATCACGCGAAACGCATCGAGGTGGAGAGCGCGCGACTTGTACGGGTTCGGATGGCGCGGCGTCCAAGAGAACCGGCCCTTTTGCCAGCTGAACGTCTCCATCAGCTTCGCGGCGACCTGCTTGGCGAGCAGGCGATACGCTTCGAGCGGATCGAGCAAGTCGAGACCGACGAGCGTGTCGGCGAGCCGTCCGCCGAAGTGGTGCATCACCGATAGCGCGCGCTGTAGCGCTTGCGGCGTCAGCGCCTCCTGTTCGAGCAGAAAGTTGCCGAGCCGCTCGCTCTCGAGGTTCGAGCTGACGAACTGCGGTTGGCCGTCGGTGAGGTACGCCTCTTTGAGCACGCCGGCGCGACCTTCGAGCCACAACATGCCGGTCGACTTTTGCTTCGCAAGCCTGTAGACGACCTTGAGGATCGGAGACTCGCGGACATCGCCGAGCTCGCGCGGGCCGGCGACGTGCTCGACCGGCTCGGGCTCGACGTCGTCGTGACCGACCGTGATCGTGCCACTCGAGCCCTCGTTGCTCGTAACGCCTGCGGGAATCGCATCGCTCGCGATGAACTCCGCGCGCGCGGTGCGGGCGTCGGCCTCGGCCTTCGCGATCGTCATCCGAGTCATCGGACCGGACAGCGACAGGCCCTCCGGAACTTCCTCGGCGACAGCGCCCTCGAGATCGGCGGTCGGTGCATTGATCACGCGACCGACGAGGCTCGCGAGATCGCGCGAGGTCACGCGCGTCGTCTTGCGCAGCCACTCGTCGAGCGCATCGCGAAAGTGCGCCGCGGTCTGCCAGCGATCTTCGGGCCGACGTTGCAGGGCGCGGACGGTCAGCACGCGCAGCTCCATCGGGAACTCGGCGGCGTACTTGTTGAGGCGATCGAGCCGCGCGTCGCGCACCATCAACAAGATGTCGAGGTCGTTCGTCGACGTGAACAGCCGCCGCGCCATCACCATCTCTGCGAGCAGGATGCCGACCGCGAACAAGTCGGAGCGTTCGTCGACCTCGGCGCCGGAGACTTGCTCGGGCGACATATAGCCGTACTTGCCTTTGAGCGTGCCGGCCTCGGTCTTGTGCCGGCGCTCGGCGGCGCGCGCGATGCCGAAGTCCGTGAGCTTGACGTCACCGCGCCACGACAGCAGCACGTTGCCGGGCGAGATGTCGCGATGGACGATGCCGAGCTTGCGACCGCGCGAGTCGACCGCGTTGTGCGCGTAGTCGAGCGCGTCGAGCACGTCGCGCGCGATCAGCGCCGCCAGATCAGCAGGCAGCCGGATCTGCGCGCGCGCACACTCGCGGAGCAGCGCGAGCGTATCGACGCCATCGACATACTGCATCGCGATGTACGGCGTGTCGGCATCGGTGCCGAGCTCGAACACCTGGACGATGTGGCGATGATCGAGCTGCGCGGTGATCCGCGCCTCATCGATGAACATTTCGACGAACGACTTGTCGGTCGCGAGGTGCGGCAGGATCTTCTTGATCGCGACCAGCTTCTCGAAGCCCAAGTTGCCGATCAGCTGGGCTTTGAACAGCTCGGCCATGCCACCCACGGCAAGCCGATCGAGGATTTGATACCTCCCGATCTGCTTGGGTGTGGGTGCGGTCACAGGGAGCACATCATACATGCAGCGGCGCGATTGCGGCGCGTTGACACGTTGACACATGGAACGTTTCGACGCTCGCCGGCATGGCGAAACGACTCGCATGCCCGACGAGGCGCCGCGCAGTTGCGCGCGAATCCCGGGTGGCACGCGAGTTGATGAAGCAACGTCCGAGACTGCCGATGCTAGGCCCTGCGCTTCAAAGGATCATCGGCGGTTTCGTTCGTCGGACCTGGCTCATCGCGCTGATGACGGTCGCGGTATGCGCGGTATTCACTGCACGTGCCGTCGCCGCCTTGGTCGAAGCGCGCTATCTGGAACCTACACTGCGCGGTGCTCCTCCTCCGCCGCCGCAGCAGGCTCCGGTAGCGCGTCCGACCCGCGCGAAACTAGACGGCAGCGGGCTCCTCGCGCGGAATATGTTCTGCTCGGAGTGCACGGTATCGGCGGGGCCAGATCCGACGGACGCAGCGTATTCGGGTGCGCCTGCAACGCTGATCGCGACCAGCATCGGTGTCGATCCGGTAGCGACCGTCCGCGTGTTGGGCAGCGATGTCCAGGGTTCGTGGGGCCTCGGCGACGCGATCCCCGGCGTCGGCACGATCGCGCACATCGGCTTTCGATCGATCGAAGTCGTCGATAGCAACGGCCACCACGGCCGACTATCTCTGCTGGACACGAAATGCACGTTGCCGCCAGATCCACCGCCGGCCGCGGCCGCAAACGCGTGGGCCGACAAGATCAAGAAGATCGACGACTACACGTACGACGTCGATCGAGACTTGATCCGCCAACTCGTGTCGGGCTCGGCAAAGCCCGGCGGTGCGCGCGCGACGCCGATCATCGACAACGGCGCGGTCAAGGGTGTGCGGTTCGCCGCGATCGGTGCCGGCACACTCGTGGCTGCGCTCGGGATCAAGAACGGCGATCAGATCGCGACGATCGACGGCGAGCCGATCAAGAGCGCGCAGCAACTACTCGATCTCTACGCGAAGCTCGATCAGGTCAACGGTTTCGAGCTCGCCGGCACGCGCGCCGGCAAGCCGCTCGCTCTGAAGTTTCAGCTGCGATAAGCGCCCGACCGGCCCCATCCGTCGCCGGCCGGCCCGGAAATGATCGGCACCGTCTAGGCGTTGGGTTTCTTGCCGTGGTGGGCCGCGCGCACGACAATCGGTCGATGCCCGACGCCGCGCCACGGCAACGCCGGTTCGGCGGCGCTCTCGCCGTCGGAGTCGGCATCTTCTTATCGCGGATCGCAGGCTTGATCCGAGAACGCGTGCTGTCTCACGTGCTCGGCTTGACGTTCGCGGCCGACGCGTTTCGCGCGGCGCTGCGGATTCCGAATCTGCTGCAGAACTTGCTCGGCGAAGGCGTCCTATCGGCGTCGTTCATCCCGGTCTATGCGCGGCTGATGGCCGAGGGACGGCACGAGGACGCTTCGCGGGTCGCGCGGACGATCGGCACACTGCTCGCGCTGGTCGCTAGCGCGATCGCGTTGGCTGGCGTGCTCGCGGCGCCCGTCTTCGTCGACCTGATCGTCCCCGGTTACTCTGGTGAAGAACGCGAGCTGACGATCGTGCTCGTGCGCGTGATCTTTCCCGGTGTCGCGCTGCTCGTGATGTCGGCGTGGTGCCTCGGCGTGCTCAACAGCCACCGCAAGTTCTTCCTCAGCTACGTGTCGCCGGTGCTATGGAGCGTCGCAGTGATCGCGGGAGCGCTGGTCGGCGCGAGACGGCTTGCCGGCGACGACTTCGACATCGCGGTCTGGATCGGCTGGGGCGCGATGATCGGTTCGGCCGCGCAGTTCCTCGTTCAACTACCGACCGTGATCGGGCTGTTGCGATCGGTCAAACCATCGCTCTCGGTCCGCGACCCCGACGTCCGCACGACACTGCGCACGTTCGTGCCGGTCGTGATCGGCCGCGGCTCGGTGCAGGTGTCTGGATACATCGATCAGATCCTCGCCAGCTTCGTGGGGAAGGGCATCATCGCGGCGATGTCGAGTGCACAGGTGCTCTACATGTTGCCGGTGAGCCTGTTCGGCATGGCGGTGTCCGCAGCGGAGCTCCCGGAGATGTCGAGTGCGATCGGCGACACTGACGCGCGCGCCCCGCAGATCCACGCGCGGCTCGCGACCGGGTTGCGCAGGATCGTATTCCTCGTCGTGCCGTCAGCGGTCGCGTTCGTCGCGATCGGTGGCTCGATCGTCGCACTGCTGTTTCAGACCGGCCGGTTCAACGCCGACGATACGCGGATCGTGTGGATCATCCTTGCCGGCTCCGCGCTCGGGCTGTCGGCCGGCACCCAAGGCCGCCTGCTCGGCTCGGCGTTCTATGCGCTTGGCGATCCGCGGCCACCGCTCCACGCCGCGCTCGTGCGCGTCGGGCTGACCGGGCTCGCCGGCTGGGCCTTCGCGCTGCCGATCCGGCGAGTCTTCGGTTACGCACCGGAGTGGGGCGCGTTCGGCTTGTCGGCGAGCGCAGGGCTCGCCGCGTGGATCGAATTCTTGCTGCTACGCCGCTGGTTGAACGCGCGGATCGGCAAGGTCGCGATCCCGGCGCGGCTCGGGCTCGGCGCACTCGCGGTCTCGCTCGTCGCCGGCGCCTGTGGGTTCGGCGCAGGCCAGCTCGCCGGGCGCTGGTTCGTCACGCCGATCGCCGCGATCGCCGCGATCGCCGCGTTCGGCGGCGTCTACCTCGGCATCATGATCGCCGCAAAGGTTCCCGAGGCCGGGCCGTTCGCCCGCCGGCTCCGGCTCGTCCGCTGACTAGTCGATATCGATCGCTTCGACCGCGCCGCGCTTGATCGCGCTGCACAGATCTTCCCAGTCGCGCGCGACCTGGTCGGCGCCCGCAAACGCGAGCTTGGCAAAGGCGCGATCGAGCTTGTCGCCGCGACCCGCGTAGCCGGACATCACCGCGGCATCGGCGGTGCGTGCGAACGCCTTCGCGAAAGTCTCGCCGCAGACGCGCGCGTACTCGACGAGCGACGACCGCTTGAGATCGGCGGGATCGATCGCCGCCTTGTGATCCGAGAGCTGGCGCACGTAGCACGGATCACCGTCGATCGTCGTCCAGCCGAGAAATGGATCGGCCCACGTCTGCATCCGGTGTTGTCCCTCGGCGACGCGCTTGCCCTCGTGAGCCGACACGCGCTCGTCGCGCGCTACGACTTGCTGCGCGAGGTAGCAGCTGGGCAGGGCCTGCTTGATCTGCAAGACCAGCGGATCGTCGATGCCGTTGCCTACGCACAGCACCGCGTAGTTGCGTGCGCCGACCGAGCCCGTGCCGGCGATCTTGAACGCGACATCGATCGGCTTGTAGCAATCGAGGACCTGTTGGCGGTTCGGTCCGAGCGTGTCGCGATAGTCGCGCAGCGACGCGAAGATCTTGTCGCGCTCCGCGGCGTTGACCGGCACGAGCTTCGGCGGCATCGCCGCGAACTTCGGCTCGCCGTCGTGCCCGGTGACGGTGAGCTCGTCGCGGGCCGCGTGAGGCGACATCCGCTCGGACTTGCGCAGCACGCGCCCGACCGGGCCGTCGGGCTCGAATCGGTGCACGCAGTAACGCGCGAGGTCCATCGCCGGCATGTCGGCAAGCGCGTGGAGCGTATCGCGCCACATCCGCACCATCGCGATCACCGCGTCGCGGGCAACCTTGTCCGAGGTCCCGGCGTCGCGGCCGGCGACGACGATGCTGATCGCGAGGCGCTTGAGATCGAACTCCCACGGCGCGTAGCAGGTCTCGTCGAAATCGTTGACGTCGAACACGATCCGACCCTCCGGGCTCGCGAACGCGCCCAGGTTGCGGATGTGCGCGTCGCCGCAGATCTGCACGCTGTAACCGGTGTTCGGAATCGCCGCGAGGTCGGGCGCCATGATCCACGCGGCACCGCGCAGAAAACCGAACGCGCTCGCCGCCATCTTGCCGTGGCGAACCGCGAGGTATTCGGTGCGCCGGCCGACCTCGCTCGCCTTGAGTCGGCCGAGCATGTCGTGATCGCCGGTCACCCATAGCGCTTGATCGACGCGCTTCACGCGGTCGCGCAACGATCGCCCGTACTGCTCGCGTTCGACCCTCGGCAGGTAACGCGGTGGTTCGGCGGCTACCGGCATCACCATGGCGCCGGTTTGTAGTCTTTCAGAAATAGCCCCCATACGTGCTTTCCCGTGTTCAGCCCGTCGAAGATCGGATCGACGATCCGCGCCGCGCCATCGACGATGTCGAGCGGCGGATGAAACCCGTGGATGCGTTGTTTGCGCTCGGCGTGATGCTGCGGATCTTCATCGGTGACCCACCCGGTATCGACGCTGTTCATGTGGATGCCGTCGCGCACGTAGTCCGCCGCCGACGTTCGCGTCATCATGTTGAGCGCGGCCTTCGCCATGTTGGTGTGCGGATGCTTGTCGGTCTTCCACCGGCGGTAGAACTGGCCTTCCATCGCCGAGACGTTGACGACGTGGGCGTCGCGCGTCGGGACCGCAGCGAGTAGCGGGCGCAACCGCGCGTTGAGCACGAACGGCGCGACCGCGTTGACGAGGTGAACCTCGAGCAGCTCGGCGGTCGGCACTTCGGCGAGCGTCATCCGCCACGTGTTGAAGTCGCGCATGTCGACCTGCTGCAGATCCTGATCGAGTCGGCCCTGCGGATACAGCGTACCGCCGCGTTCGAGATCCTCGGCGAGCAACGGCACCTGCGACAGCACCGCCGACTTCCACAAGCCGGTCGCGCGAATCTCGGCCGCGGCCGCGAGC